>JBEEGU010000295.1:0-3693 GCA_041167025.1 Verrucomicrobiota bacterium | reverse complement strand
TTCGCAGCCATGCGGCTGCCCATGATGCCCAAACCAATGAATCCAATTTTCATCTTCATTCCTTTCGTCATGCTGCCGTGACCAACTTGGGTTCGTGGATGTTTCTTCCTTCGATCTCCGCGATCTCCTTATTCGTTAGACGAAGCGTGGCCGCGTCGACGTTTCCTTCCACTTGCTTGGCGTCGCGAGCTCCAACGATGGCTCCGGTTACGGCTGGATGTTGCAGCGCCCACGCGATTGCCACGTGACCGGGCGGGCGTTGAACGCGTTCGCCGACTTCTCGTAAGCGTTCCACCAGAGCCAGATTCTGAGACAGCCTCGGTTCCTTAAACTCGATGTCGCGGCTGCGCCAGTCGGTTTGAGGAAGATTTGATGCTCGTTCGCGCGTCATTGCCCCCGTCAACAACCCGGAGGCCATCGGCGAATAGACAATCACGCCAAGCCCGTTAGAACGACAGTAAGGTAAAACCTCCTGTTCAACTTCGCGGCGAACCAACGAATACGGAGGCTGCAGAGAGGTAATCGGAGCGATCGCTCGCGCTCGGCGCATTTCATCGACGTTGAAGTTTGAAACACCGATCCAGCGGACTTTGCCTTCCTTTCGCAGCTGCTTCATCGTGTCCCAGCCTTCCTCCAAATCGTCCGTTGGCCAGTGGATTTGGTAAAGGTCGATGACATCAACGTTCAACCGGCGCAGACTGTCTTCGCACTCACGACGGATTGAGTCCGCTTTCAAGTTGCGGTGGACGTATCCCTGTTCGTCCCAGCGGAGCCCACATTTGGTGAAAACATATGGCGCTGGACCGGGCCAGGTGCGCAAGGCAAAGGCTACGACCTCTTCGGAGTGGCCCATGCCATAAACAGCGGCGGTGTCGATCCAGTTCACGCCAAGGTCCAAGGCGCGATGAATCGCGGCAACCGACTGTTTGTCGTCCTGCTCGCCCCAGCCAAATTCCCATCCCGATCCCCCGATGGCCCAGGCCCCGAATCCTATTTGTGTGATGGACAGGTCCGAGTTGCCGAGCTGCTTTGTTTTCATTTCAATCTGTTTGAGTTTCGCCTTCATTCGCTCCCATTCTTTATGTTGAGAATTCATTATGGTTAGGCCGCTGCCGGGTGATCATGCTCTGCATGTAGTTCTGCAATCGCGTTGGCAAGTGTGCCGGCGCGAAGTGGTTTGTTGAGACAAGTCCGGGCGCCGTTCGCGTAGGCGACCGCAGTCGTATGCTCTGCGTCATCCGAAATCGTTACCACGACAGGTAATTGTGGATGGCAAGTATGGACTGCACTGAGCAGGGTCATGCCGCGGCAGCCGGTATCGAAATCCATCAAAGCGACGTCGAGTTCCCGGCCCCGTTCACAAATGATTTGCAGGGCATCGCGAACGTCGCGCGCAATCAGCACGACCGCCGCAGTCCCCCGGTGCGCTTCTCGGACTGATTGAGCGAAGTCACTGTCACGAGTGAAAAGAAGAATTAACGGGGCTTTCACTCGAATATTCCAGGTGGTGGAAGGATTTCCAGTCGCATCGCTCCCAGCGAGCTGGAAGTGAGCGCCCCTAGTGACGCCCACCTCCGTTTGCTCCCTATCTCTCCTCCCAAAACGTTGAGCGCTTTTCGCCTGCGGTAACGAATTCGGATACATGGCATCGGGGTGTGTCTTTTAGACTACGGCCATTAATTGCTCGCCACCTTCTGCACTCCCAATGACTGAAGTGTCTCGGTCGTCAGCGTTCCGGTTACGGTTAGTTTCCGGGCGGTCTGATAGCGTGCGAGCGCATCCCGTGTATCCCGGCCAAAGAGCCCGTCCACCTTGCCATGGTAATAACCGAGTTGTGTTAGATCGGTTTGAACAGCAGTGACGTTGGGATCCGGATTTTGGGCGGCAGAATCGGAGACGCCGTCGTTGTAATAGTCCGGCTCGACGTCCGCGTAATAACCCGGGTAATAGTCGTAGGGATAATAGTCGTAAGCGTAGTACGGGTAGTAATCCCAAGGATAAAACCCGGATTCAAGGCCTATCCAGGCACCGCCGTCAAAGCACCACCAGTGACCATTGAAGAAATGGGCGCTGCGGTGATCCCAATCCCGGTGCCAATTAGTGTCATGGCGCGCAAAGATATGGTTTTGTGCACTCACTGCACGATGATCCGCCGGCCTTGAGACCGGCGAACGCGAAGCTTGTCCAGCGCGGCTCGTGGCTGAGGCAATATGATTTTGTTGCCGACCCGATACTGCTCTTGCCGAGCGCGAGGACGGAGCCATCAATCGTCCGGCCGAACTGGTATAGACAGGCCGTCCATACATTGGATGTGCCCCAAACGAGAAGCGCGCTCCGGGGCTTACCCGCGACGCCGCTGCACCATGGAAACCGCCACCACCATGGAAACCGCCGCCACCACCACCCCCGAATCCTCCTCCGCCTCCGCCGTGGCCAGCAGCCCATCCAGCATGAGTGAGGGCGATCGATGTGATGCCAATCAAACTCAATAATGTTAACTTTTTCATATTCCAAGATCGTGATGTTTCGATTTCATGGCCATGGCGCGTCGGTGGGATTTTGTGTTGCCACGTTCGAGTGAGCCTTACTCCCTCTTTGGAGTGAGAGTTTCGGCGCCGAGTGCGCCGCCCGTTCTGTCGGGGCGAAGGCGATTTCGACGCCGTGACCGGGGCGGCGTCGTTGTAGCATGGATCGAAAGATCCACGGCGGAACGTCAAAACAGTGGCCAGAATATTCCCATCAGCGCGCCGAATGTCAGCGTCGCAGCGAGAATGAGCTCCCAGAGACTAGCACGTTCGGGTGAGGAAAGATCGCGATCAAGATTTGTGCCGCCGCCATAAACCAGACGGAGGCTGTCCGGGTGGTTATCAAAAATCAGAATGCGCCGTATTTTGCCGCCTACCGCATTTGTTGCGGGCAAACGCCTAACCTGTTTGATGACGAAAATCCTTCTCTTGCGAACCCGGCCCTGCCCGGTCGCAAAAGGGGGTGGAACCGAATTCGGTTGATGATAGTCGATCGGCCTAACGAACGGCGCGGGAAATGCCGTTGATCGATTGCGGGAGTTTCGCCGTTTCATAGCTCTACGCTAGGACGAGCGAACATCGGCGCGAAGGCGCGTCCGCGGGATTTTAAGGTCTTACCCAAGAGGCGATGGCAACCACCTCTTTTGGGAGAGCGATATTTGCCTAGCGGCTAGCGCTTACGGCAGCGCGCGGAGGCCGCACTAGAATTGGCAGCAGAGTGGAAATCGCCATGACTCCCGCGATAATGTGAAGGGCGCCTCGATATGAACCAGCCGTTTCGCGCATGTGCGCGATAAGCAACGGACCCACCGCGCTGGCACAGCCCCACGCGGTCAGCATTAAACCGTAGATCGGGCCAACGTTCTTCGGACCGAAGTAATCAGCGGTAAACGCGGGCATGGTGCCGAACCCGCCGCCATAGCACATCAACACCACGAACGTCACAATCGTCATCAACGAGGCGGTCGCGATGTTCGGAAGAAACCAGAATAGCAGAACTTGGGCAGCGAACATCACGAGAAACGTAGCGCGTCTCGTGATTGAATCGGAGATCCACGCCCAAAACACTCGCCCGACGGCATTGCCGATGCTAGCCAATCCGACCATGCTCGCCGCAATTGCTGCGCTTACTCGGGTCAGTTCCTGAAAGAGCGGCGCCTCCTGCGAG
>JBEEGU010000294.1:0-6186 GCA_041167025.1 Verrucomicrobiota bacterium | reverse complement strand
CAAAAATCAGGATGGGCGCGTAATTGTTCATAAAGCCACCCGGTTCCCGCCTTCTGCGCGCCAACACAAAAGAAATCAGGCCCGCCTACGCTGCTCGGGGCTGCAGATTGTTGTGCTGTAGTTTCGTCAGGCACGAGTGGATACCGTTGCGGTGATCGCATGCGACACAACAAAAGTAATAGCTCACTTGCGGCCGCGGCGGGCAATCACAAATTGACGTTGATGGCCAGCCAAGTGGACAAGAGAGTGTTTTTGCTTTCGCCGGCGTATGCCGGAGGGGAGCGGGCACGTATGGTGATGAACGACTGCGCTCAGTTTGATCTGGCGCGGCGGCTACGCACGCCTGAGGGCGCAACGATTGGCGAGGTTTTCACTTTCCTGAGCGGACTTTATTTCCGTGGCAAAATCGCCTACGCCAACGCCTTTGCCCGGCCATTTGCGAAATCCTCCGGCGTCTTTGTCATTACGCCGACGCGTGGCTTGGTGGAGGCCGGAACGAGAATCAATCTCGCAGCACTCCGCGAATTTGCCGAAGTCGACATCGATGAAAGCGACCCGCGCTATCGAAAACCGCTCGAGCGTGATCTGCAGTCGCTCGCGCGGAAATTATCCGCCCGATCCGATGTGGTGTTGCTCGGCAGTATTGCCACCGGAAAATATGTGGATGTTCTGCTGACCAGGTTTGGTGAGCGATTGAGATTTCCGGCTGATTTTGTCGGGCGCGGCGATATGAGTCGCGGCGGATTACTTTTGCGCTGCGCGGCAGACCTTCAGGAGTTGCAGTATGTGCCAATCGCCGGCGCTATTTTAAGTGGCAAACGCCCGCCGAAGTTAACTCCGCGCCGTTATACCAAGGAATGACCCTTCCAATAAAACCTCCTCTCCCGCCGATGGAAGCACGCTCGGTTGAAGAAATACCGACAGGCGCGGGCTGGCAATATGAGCCAAAATGGGACGGATTCCGCTGCATCGCTTTTCGCAATGGCGTGGAAATCTATTTGCAATCGAAAGCCGGTCAGCCGTTAGCGCGTTACTTCCCGGATATCGTTGCAGCGATCTCGAAACTGCCCGGCAAACGATTTGTCCTCGATGGGGAGCTCGCAATCCCAGTCGACGGCAAGCTTTCTTTCGACGAGTTGCAATTGCGGCTTCATCCGGCGGCGAGTCGCGTGCAAAAACTGGCCCTGGAGCATCCGGCAATTTTTGTCGTCTTCGATCTGCTGGCGGACGAACGCCAATCGTATCGCGGGCGGCCTTTGCAGGAGCGGCGGCCCGCGCTGGAAAAATTCGCAAAGAAGAACTTCAAATCGAAAGGCGCGGTCCATCTTTCGCCGGCGACGACCAAGCTCGTTATGGCCAAGAAGTGGTTCGATAAGGCAGGTGGCGATCTGGACGGTGTGATCGCGAAGCGCCTTGATGTTCCTTATGCTTCCGGAGAGCGCAAGGCGATGGTGAAAGTGAAAAACATCCGCAGCGCGGATTGTGTGATTGGTGGCTTTCGTTACGCGACCGGAGCGCGCGTCATAGGTTCACTTTTGCTTGGGCTTTATGATAGCGAGGGGCTGCTTCACCATGTCGGTTTTACTTCCGCTTTCAAGGAAAGTGAGCGCCGCGCGTTGACCAGGAAGTTTGAAGCACTGAAAAAGGCGCCTGGCTTCACCGGGAATGCGCCGGGCGGGCCGAGTCGCTGGAGCACAGAGCGAAGCGGCGAATGGGAACCGGTCGATCCCAAGCTGGTCGTCGAGGTCAGCTACGACCATTTTACCGGCGGCCGTTTTCGCCACGGCACGAAAATCCTGCGGTGGCGTCCGGATAAAGCGCCGCGCCAATGCACCTTTGATCAGGTCGAACACCGGGAAGGCAAATCGCTGGCGCTTCTTTAATGGGAGGAACGCGCTGGTCACGTCCTATTTATCGATTCACTCGCGTCCTGGGGGGGTGCGGGCGATGGAAGAGATGTCTCCACTTCGCTCGACATGACAAGAGCTCGAGGCTTAGCGCTACGCAGCTCGGCTCGTGATCTCATTGTTCCGAATTTAATTCGAAATTAATTTTCACATCGTAATGACCGTGGTTTCCAAGGCCTGTCGGCAGAGGATCCACTTGTCTGACGTGCTTGCCAATGGAAGCGACCGACTCATCGATCATCACATTGCCGGAAGGCTTGATAATTTCGAAATTGGAGACGCGGCCGTCCCTTTCGATGCGGATTTTGACGAGCGCCGAAATCTTGGAACTAGATGACACGGTTGTCGTAGGCTGAACCCATTCACTGTAAAAACGATCGTGCAGCATACTGCCGTACCAGCCGACATCGGATGTGCCGGCGGAGCCGCCGCCGGATCCATTTCCAGCAGTCGAGTCGCCATTTCCGTCGCCAGCATGAGCTGCGACCGCTTTTTTAATCGGTTTGTCCGTCGGGTCAGTCTCGGTCTCGCCGGCGTCGTTGTGGTTCGCGACAGCCGCTTTAGCGATTGGTTTTTTCTGAGTGTCAGAGTCCGCATCTTCATCGCTCTCTTCGGCGGGGCGCGGCGACGGTTTTATTTTTGGCGATGGTTTAGGGGACGCCTTGGCCAGAAGGATTTTTTTCGGGCTCGGTTTCGGCGTCGGTTTTGGAGTTGGTTTCGGCGCTGGTTTTTGTGGCGGTTTTGGTTTGGGCTTCGGTGGCGCTTTTACGGCCGGGGTTGCAATGGGTTTCGGAGTTGGCGTTGGCGTCGCGGTCGGCAGTTGAATATCGCTTTTGAGTGAGGTCAATACTGGTTGATCCTCTTCGAGTGCCTCGGACGGATTTGGGCTCTCTTCGGGTAAGAACGACGGAGCGTCGACAGGTGTTGGAACCGATCCGTAATTGGTCGGTGCTGCGGCGGGTCTTCCGGCGTTGCCGTCAATCCAGATCACGCTTTGTGCGGTTGGCGTTTTTGTTGCCTGGCTCCAATGAAACAACCCAACCACAACGGCAACGTGAGCGAGTCCGATCAGCGCGACATTGCGCCAAAACCTTGGCTCTTTCGACATTATCTATTTCGTTTCGGCCCGGGTCGCGATTCCTACTTTGGTGATTTCGGCGCGTTGCAGCGCATCCATCAAAGTGACTAATTTTTGAACGGGCAATTCGCGATCTGGACGAATTACGACGGCCAGGTCGGGATTGGCACGATGGAGCTCAATCAAGGTTGCGGTCAGCTCTTCGCGATCAACGACTTGATCGTTGAGCTTGATCGTTTCCGAGCGATCGATCGAGATAGTCTGCACCTGAGCGGTGTTGAGTGGCGGATTCGTGGCTCCACTAGATGGGATCACGAGATTGACACTGTTTTCGAGAAGAGGCGTCGTGATCATGAAAATGATCAGTAAAACGAAAGCGAGATCGAGTAGAGGTGTGATATTGATCTCCGAAAGCGAGCTCAGATTGTTCCGCTGCGAATAACGTCTCATCTGCGGTACTCCGGCGCGCGCGCGTTGTGATCGACATATTTGTGCTCGAATTCAGAAGCGAGTTCGGCAGCGAAATTATCCATCTCAACGATGATCGCGCGGATACTGGTGACAAGAAAGTTGTAGCCGAACATTGCCGGAATGGCGACGCAGAGCGCGGTCACGGTGGTAATAAGCGCGCCGGAGACGCCCGGCGCCATGGAAGCGAGGCTGGGAGATCCGGCTTCCGCCACTCCCGTGAAAGCGTCCATGACGCCCCAAACCGTGCCGAGCAATCCAAGAAACGGCGAGCCGCTCACGGCAGTGGCGAGCAAAATCATCTGCGACTCCAGGTTCAGCGCCGTTTCACCCACCGCTCGCTCCATCGCTGCATTTACTGCCCCCATTTGGGCCGGCGATACCTTGTCGGCGATTTCCAGGCGGGCCCGGAATGTTTCGTCCACTTCGGCGGAGCCGAGCAGATGAAACGTCATTTCCTGACAACCCGCGCGATAAACGTTGAATACCGGTGAACCGGAAAAACGCGCGTTCTTCTCAAAGAGCCGGAGAGGTTGTCGATCCTGACGGAAAGCCTCGAGAAAACGGGCATTTTGTTTCCGGGCAAACTGGATCACGCGCAGTTTCGTGATCATGATCGACCAGCTGAAAATCGATCCTATCGCCAGAAGGAGGAGAACGAGTTTGCCCGCAACCGTTGCGTGTTCGAACGCAAAAACCAAACCGCCGGCGGCTAGCAAGTTCGAAATGAGCATCTGCCCTTCACTTTCCTAAGTAATAATGGATTTGCGCGAAAGGCAAAGAGCGTTTGTGCTGAATGCGAGATTCCTTTGAAAAAAGGATCAGCCGGAAATTTATTGCCGCGCCAGTTTCATTGGGAATGTCGGTCGCAGCTTCGCCGCGACGATGTAGGCGATCCCGATGAGGATGAGAAAAAACGAAAAGAATTGGCCGCGCGTGAAACCGGCGATGGTGGACGAATCCGGCTCGCGGAAGTATTCGATGACGATGCGAAAGACAGCGTAACAAATCAGGAAAAGTCCGGCCAACACGCCATTGGGCTCGCGTCGGCGCGTGCGCACGAACCAAAGAATGAGAAAAAGGACAATACCTTCGAAAAACGCCTCGTAGAGCTGGGAAGGGTGCCGCGGCGTGAGAATCGTGCGCAAAAACTCTTTTACCTGCGGCTGCTGATGAACCGCCGCAACCACCGCTTCCGGTGTCGTCAGGCTGGGGTGAACGGGTTGCAATGCGGCGATGGCGCGTTCCGCTTCCTCGGAATGATCGATTAACTCTTTTGGAAACTGTACCGCCCAGGGCACGGTTGTGGCGCGCCCGTAAAGCTCGCCATTGATAAAATTTGCGCAACGTCCGAAAAAAAGTCCGAGCGGCGCAGCCACCACCAAATTATCGCTCAGGTTCAGCCAGGAAAGTCTATGCCGATGTGCGTAGTAGAAGGTGAACAGGAGCAGTCCGATCATGCCTCCATGACTCGACATACCCCCTCCCCAGACGCGTAGAACCGACAACGGATCGCGCAACATTTCGGGTTTGTAGAAAATTACGTAACCCAGCCGGCCACCGACGATCACCCCGAAGAGTGCGCAGCCGGTGATAAAATCGCCGACCTGCGCGGCGGGCAGATCGGCGTAGCCACGTTTCGCCAGGAACCGGAGAACGGCGTATCCGAAAATAAAAGCGAGCACATATGCCATTCCGTACCAGCGCGGGCCGAAGTTCGCCGTGACATGAAAGATGAACGGATCGAAATCGTGCAAGTAATAGGCGAGCATGAGTGGGGCGATTGTTAGCGATGTTCCGGGATGCGGCAACTCTAACTGTAGCCCCCGCTCTCTGAGGGACGGGATCGAACCCCAGCAATCCACCCGGATTCCTCCTCGAATTTTCGAAACAAGAAGCGGCGGTCTCTGACCGCCGTTATTTGTATTTCGGCGGTTTGGAAACCGCCGCTCCTTGGACAAATCCCGGTTGATTTTGCGTGAGACAACGAACCGTGCCGAGGTTCCAGGTTCATTGCGCTTCGCAGGGCGAAGCGGCTAGAGAATGGCTTTGTTGCCGGGAATATTTAATGCCTCGCGCAAAAATGGCGCGGTTCGGCTGACCCGATTATTCGCGACCTCTTCCGGCGTGCCGAAGGCCACGATCTCGCCCCCTTCCGGTCCCGCTTCCGGCCCAAGATCTACGACATAATCTGCTTCCGCCATGACGCTCACATTGTGCTCGATCACAATCACCGTATGTCCTTCGTCAACCAGCCGGTGAAGGACATTGAGCAGTAGCTCGACATCTGCCATGTGGAGTCCAATGGTCGGTTCCTCCAACAAATACAAAGTCGATTTCGGTTTTCGCATCTTGCGAATGCGTTCGTTTTGGGACCGGCCAATGCCTCGCGTCAGCTCGGTGGCGAGCTTTAAACGTTGCGCTTCGCCACCACTGAGCGTTGGACTTGGTTGTCCGAGCTTGAGGTAACCGAGGCCAGTATCCACCAGCAAGGACATGGACCGCGCGATCTTGGGATGAGCGGAGAAGAACTCGGCCGCTTCCTCGATTGTCATTTCCATAACGTCCCCGATCGAGCGCTCACTATATAGAACTTCGAGCGTCTGCGGATTGTAACGCTTTCCTCCGCAATCTTCGCATGGCACGTAGGTGCTCGGCAAAAAATTCATTTCCAGCTTGATGATTCCCTGCCCCTTGCAGGCTTCGCAGCGCCCGCCTTCGGCGTTAAAAGAA
>JBEEGU010000293.1:0-3463 GCA_041167025.1 Verrucomicrobiota bacterium | reverse complement strand
AATCGGCACTGACTGTTCGTAAAAATATTGAACGCCCGCAGGAGAAATCTTGCGGGCGTTTTTTTTGGAGAGCGGAGCTCCTGCGACGCCGGGAGAACGGGCTCGCAGCAGTTCGCCCCTCCAGGCTCAACCTTGTGCGCAGCTCATTTGTGTAAGCACGTCCGTGTCGCGTCGCCCAGAGGGCGACGTCTACAGAAGGCGATGCTCAGTCACCGTAACCGTTCGGGAACCTCTGGTGCCATTTCCATGCGCTCTCCATGATCGCTTCAAGCGATTCGAACTTGGGTTCCCAGCCAAGTTCTCTTTTGATTTTCGCGGACGAGGCGACGAGGCGAGGCGGATCACCTGGCCGGCGCGGTTTTTCGACAACGTTGATGTTGCGCCCGCTAATTTTCTGACCCGCTTCGATGACTTCTCGCACACTCGATCCGCCGCCGGTTCCAAGATTGTAAAACTCACTTTTGGGCGCATCCAGAGCGAGAATGTGGGCGCGGGCCAGGTCGCGGATGTGAATATAATCGCGAATACACGTGCCATCGGGCGTGTCGTAATCCGTCCCATAAATTTCGACATGCGGTTTTTGACCGAGCGCAGTTTTCAATACGTTTGGAATCAAGTGCGTCTCGCGCCGGTGATCTTCTCCAAATCGGGCCGAAGCCCCAGCCGCGTTGAAGTAACGAAGCGAAACAAACTTTAGCCCGTGTATCTGGTCGTACCAGGGCAGAATCCGTTCAAAGAGCAGCTTGGATTCGCCGTACGGATTGATCGGCCGCGTCGGCAGGTCCTCGTCGATTGGCAGGCGCTCAGGGGGCCCGAAAATGGCGCAGGTCGAAGAAAAAACGAGCCGCTTGATATCGAGCGCGACCATTGCATCAAGCAGATTGAGTCCGCTGCCGACATTGTTACGGAAGTATTTCGAGGGCTGCTGCATCGACTCTCCCACGAGGGCGTGCGCCGCAAAATGCATGACCGCGTCCGGCCGCTGTTCCCTCAGTGCGGTCTCGATGGAGGAAGCATCTGCGAGATCGCCTTTGAAAAACTTTGCGCGCGGATCGATCGCTTTGCCATGTCCTTCGGTCAGATTGTCGAAAATTGCGACATCATGACCTTCATCGAGCAGGACCTCGGCGCAGATGCTGCCGATGTAACCCGCGCCGCCGACGACGAAAATCTTCATTCGAGAAAATTCGCTGGTCGCACGTCGCCGATCAATCCAAAGCGCCGCTGGGATAGTGTAACGAAGCTTTCTTTTGCAGCGCAACGATCATGCGCTTCACGGTTGGATGCTTCGCGCGCGGAGCCAATACTTTTAGACTTTTCTGCTCCGACCCCCATTCCAGAATGTCGATGTCAACGTGGCGCACACCCCAGCGTTTCATCTCGAGCCGATTACGCTTGTAGAGATCAATCGTGTTAGTCCCGACCAAGGCCGTGCCATAATCATCGATGACATATTCTTCCTTGTTATCGACAAGTTGGAAACGCGTCCCAAGTGGAAACCGCGACCAATCCGCCGCAGCACTCATAACCTTGGTTCCGCTAAGGCTCGCACCAATTGCGTTCCGCCTTCCACCGTCTTCTCCCCGCGAGTACGCGGTTGTCCTGACTTTTTGCATCCGATGCGATTTGGATACCGTTGACGGATGCGCGCCTGATTGGTGTTCCGCGCAACTGGCCAGAACATAACCCGACGCCAAAACAATCGTAACTCTAAGACACCTGAGCATTTAGATGTACCGCGCCCTCAATACCATTGCAGGGTTTTCTGGCAAGACATAAATTTAATGCCATTAATGAATTTCTAATGAGCAGCCTCAAGGCTAGTCAGGTCGAAGTCGGCAGCGGAGTGTTGCTCGACGGAAGGCTCGCGATTTTTCATGAAGCCGAGCGGTGGCTGGCCGTTGCCGACCTCCATTTCGGGTATGAACTGAGTCAGCGGGTGGCGGGTAATCTTTTCCCGTTTTGGGGGATGCAATCTATCCAAGCTCGATTGGAAGAACTATTGCACGCCTACGATCCCACTCATTTGATTCTCCTGGGTGACCTGGTTCACAATCGCGCTGGGGCGAGCTCGTTAGGGGAACTCTTGTGTCGGCTTGAGCAACTGTGCGAAATCGTCCTCATTTCCGGCAACCATGACCGCCAGCTCGACCGGGACTTTGATCTCGTTCCGTTTTGGCGGAGCAACGGATTCTGGTTTCATCATGGTCATTGTTCGATCGATTCAGGGGACGCTATCCAGGTGATCGGGCATCATCATCCTGCTGCTGCCGTTCGAGATCGCGCCGGATTGCGGTTAAGATTGCCCGCTTTTGTCCAACAAGATCATTGCTGGATCATGCCCGCTTTTTCGCCATGGGCGGCCGGAACCGAATGGTCGCCGACAGAATCGGACAAGGTGTGGCTCTGTTCGCCGCAACGGATCTTACGAATGCGGGAAATGCAGGTTTAAGACGTTGCAACGGAGAATGTGCCAGGTGGGTCGGGCGCTCCGCGCGCGATGCTAACCCAAAGCGGCGGAGCCGCTCAATTTCAGCGCCCTACGGCGCTGCTAATTTATCATCGCGCGCGGAGCGCCCGATCCACCTAATATCTAAGCGCGAGCAATGCCCGCCAGGTCGGATGTGCAATGCGGACAACGGGTTGCTTTAATCGGGATCGACATGGTGCAGGCCGGACAATCTTTCGCGACTGCTGGAGCATTTGGTTTCGGGCGCTTCATCTTATTGAACGCGCGGACAACCATGAAAATGGCAAACGCGACGATAAGAAAGTTAATAATCAGCGTAATAAAATTCCCGTAGTTCCACGTGACGGCACCGGCTTTGACTGCGGCGTCAAGGGAAGGAAATGACGTTGCACCGTCCTTCGCGGCTTTGAGGACAATGAACTTGTTCGAAAAATCAAGACCACCGGTCGCAGCGGCGATAGGCGGCATGATGATATCCTTCACCAGGGAAGCTACGATTGCGCCGAAAGCCGCCCCAATGATCACGCCGATCGCCAGGTCCAGCGCATTGCCTTTAATCGCGAATTCTTTGAATTCTTTCCACATGCGGCGGTTCTAGTTAGGCGCAACGATGTTGACAAGCTTTTTGGGCACTACCACCACTTTCGTCGCGCTTCTTCCCCCCAACGCGTCCTTTATTTTGGCAGTATTGAGTGCTGCGGTTTTCACTTCTTCGTCAGAAGCGTCGATCGATACTTTGATGTGATCGCGAACTTTGCCATTTATCTGAAGCACAATTTCCACCTCATCTTCGACCAGAAAACTTTCGTCATAATCCGGCCACTGCTGCCCGGTAATATCTCCATCCGGCCAGGCGCCTTTCGCATTCAATCGTTGCCATAGCTCGGAACTTAGATGGGGTGCGAACGGATTAAGCAGGACGAGAAATGTTCGCAAGGCCGATACCGGAACTGTTTCCGAGTTTGTGAACGCGTTCACAAAAATCATCATCTG
>JBEEGU010000292.1:0-2761 GCA_041167025.1 Verrucomicrobiota bacterium | reverse complement strand
GAATCTTTTCGCGTTCGCGGAACGCGTACATCAGCGGCGTGCCCCACGCGCCCATGTCGCTCAGCAAAAACCCGAGGAGCGACGCGTGATTTTGCAATCGCGTCAGCTCGGCGAGGATGACGCGCAGATATTCGGCGCGCTCGGGAACCTCGATCCCGGCGAGCTTCTCAACTCTCAGGGCATAAGCCCAGTTGTTGGTCATCGAACAAAAGTAATCGAGCCGATCGGTGTACGGCATGGAACCGAGGTAGCTCGTGTTTTCGCCGATCTTTTCGTGATTGCGATGGAGATATCCGAAGACCGGTTTCAGCTTTCGGACGATTTCGCCTTCGAGCGCGACGTTCATCCGAAAGACGCCGTGCGTCGAGGGATGCTGCGGTCCCATCGAAATCTCGAGTAACTCCCCTTCCAACCGTGAGCTCATCGCGCGCGGCGGCGCTTGATCGAGTTCGTGAAATGTCGTGAGCATCTGAAAATTACCGGCTAACGCCGGTTGGGTTAATCTCGCCCTCGGAGAGATCGATCCGCCTTAGACCGGAGACCTTTGTCATGCGTTTAACCATTCCATGTTTCACGATTGTTCCGTGATTTTTTCGGCACCATCCAGGGCCGGGCGTTCGCGTTGATGTTGTTGCGCTCTTTCCAATACGTCATCGTGCGGCGTCGGTTCGTATTCGTAATCATCCGGGTCCCGATAATCTTTGCGCATTGGATAATCTTCAAATTCGTCCCACATCAAAATCCGGCGCAGATCGGGATGGCTGTCGAATCGGATGCCGTAAAGGTCGAAGATTTCGCGCTCTTGGAGCTCAGCGCTGCGATAGATCGGCGTAAGAGAGGGTAGCCCCGTACCTTCTGCGCGGTCTGTAGTGCGCATCCGGATGATGACCGGGCCATGCTTCTGCGCTATCGAATAAAGGTGATAGACCGCTTCGAGGTATCCCGGAATCTTTTCTTCCGTTGTCTCGTCGACTTCTTTTTCCACGCCATCGACCATCTTCTTTACTTTGGCCATTTTTTTTACCGTGCGCTCGAGCCAGTCAACGCCGGTCACATTCGAGCAATAATCCAGACGCAACACAGAGTCATCACGGACAAATTGCGCGATAGCGACCGCATGTTCGTTATCGAGCAACAGTGACGGCTGATTCACCGGACTGGGATTGGCAATGATGGTCACACTCGCGCCGGGAATGGCTGCCTTAATACGGGATTTGATTTGATCCAGTGTCTCCACGGAAATTAGGATCGTTCCCAGGGGGTAATTGATCTGCGCGTGGGTGGATCGGCCGCTCCAAATGCCAGTCCGGCTCGGACGGCGATGCTAAAAAAATCGGCGCAGCCGCCAACCAAACGATTAATTCGGCGAGGCGCCGAATTCCACACGCGGGGGCGCTTGTGCTCCCCGGAGGTTACCTTGCGAACCTTGTAAATCATTTAACTGTTTAACTTCTCCGCAACACTCGGCGGCCGAAACAGGTCACGGTTCGCGGCCGGTTCCAGATCGTGCGCGCCAAACGCCGGTACCGGAAACTCGCTCGGCTGGGCCGGATCAAGAAAATCGGCCTTGTTCGCTCCGGTGAGTTTCTGCGAATCGATCTTATGTTGAAGTTCCATGAAGGCATGAAGCAACGCTTCGGGACGTGGCGGACAACCGGGGATGTAAACATCCACCGGAATATAACGATCGATCCCTTTCAAAACATTATATCCTTGCTTGAATGGCCCCCCGGAGATGGCGCAGGCGCCCATTGCGATAACATATTTCGGATCGGGCATCTGATTGTAGAGTCGCACGATTTGCGGAGCCATTTTCTTGGTCACGGTGCCGGCCACAATCATCAAGTCAGCCTGTCGCGGAGACGGTCGAAAAACTTCACCGCCAAAGCGCGCGATATCATAACGCGACGCGGCGGTCGCGATCATCTCAATGGCGCAACAGGCAAGGCCAAATTGCAGAGGCCAAATTGAATTACGCCGTCCCCAGTTATAAAGATCCTCCATCGACGTGACCCAAATGCCCTGTCGTTGCAACTCGCTGCGCAGCCCTTCATCTAGTTGCTCGGTCATTCTTTCACGCTGCTCCAATACTCCACCACCCGTGCTTGTTTCACTGCGCCCAATTTAAGCATCCTTTGCTCCAAGCCCAAACCAAGCCCTCAATGAGCAGCAGCAGAAAAATCAAAATGGCAGCAAAAGCCCCGAATGGGAGTCCGGTAAATGCGACAGCGAACGGCACGAGAAAAATCGCTTCCACGTCGAAGATTAAGAAAATGATGCAATAAAGATAATACTGCGAGCGGAACTGGACCTGCGCATCGCCAATTGATTCCATTCCGCATTCGTAAGTGGCATTTTTCTGAGGGCCGGGTTTGGGCGGTTGGAACAACCGCCGCCAGGTCCAGGCGAGCCCAAGCGGCATCAGGGGAAAGACTAGCGCGACGCCGCAAAAAATAACGATGAAAAGATACGGATGCGGATTCAAATAGCTTTAAATTTCCTCGAAGAAGTCATGACAAGGGTATATTTGTTTGTGCAAAGACCGTACAGCACTTCAGAAGTTTTGCCGAGGCGAAAAAGCCGATCGCGATTTTTATAAAAAGTTGTCTGGCAATGAAAGGTTGCAAATCCTGGTCGAACTATTGAACCATGCGCCTGAGCAACGACTTGAGAGAGTTTCTCGAATTATGAAACTCCCGCGACGTTGATTACGTCTGTCGATGTACCGCGTTAGAGTTGAGAACGGAAGGGGAGCATCAGC
>JBEEGU010000291.1:0-7046 GCA_041167025.1 Verrucomicrobiota bacterium | reverse complement strand
CGGGGCCGCTCCCAAAACAATATTGCTAAATCAATTTAGGGCGTAGGAGCCGGGGAAACCTCTGGCTTGTTTTTTCTCCCCTGCTTTCCCTGTCCCTGCTGAGCGTCGGTACCCTCACTCCCTGGTGCCCCAGATTGCACTGCAGCTCCCTGTCCCCCGTGACGTCCGCCCACCTGCCGTGGCTCTATTGCCGGAGCCGTAGGACCGGCGTTTCCATCCTGGCGCTCAAGGCGTCGGGCGCGACGCCCCTGTCCTTGTCCCTGATCCCCACCGGTTGCATCCTGCGTTTGACCGGAAGTGTTCTGCTGCTCCGCACGGCGATTGCGCCGTCCGCCGCCCCTTTGGGACGTTTCATCGGTCGCGTTGGTTTGCCCAGAGGCTTCCGGAGCTGTGGTCGTCGAGTCCGGCGCAACGGCGGGTCTGTTACGATGTCCGCCTCGGTCGCGGTTCTCACGAGCAGCCGGATCAGTGCGCGTCCCTGTGACCCCAGGTGATGCGCTTTCTATTGGCAAAGTACCAGTAGCGGGAGCTGTTCCCGTCCTTGCGTTCATTCCACGGCGGAGCCGGTCGTCTCGACCGTTCCTTCCCTTGCCTGTCTGTGCAGACGGGTCGGCAGCAGTAGCACTAGGTGGGACCCTGGTTGCCGCGGCTGGCGATGCTCCCGAAGCGGCTTGGGCGGCCGCGCCAGGACCAGCGGACAGCTGCGCCTTACTTGGATCTTCGGTCCTGAATTTTTGTTTCAGCGCAGTTTGCGCTTTCTCGTCCCCGACCACCGACCATCCCTTGTCAACATTGGCGCTAGCCACCTTCGCTTTAAGGCGAGGGGGCGGTGGCGGCTGTGCCGTTTTTCTAATCACCATTGGGGCAGCAACGACCAGTTTATCTCCTTGAACTTTCGTCAGCGCACCGGACCTGGCCGCTGCATTAAAATCCACATTGTCCTGGCGTTCTAACTTCAGCCGCTGAATGGGACGTTCGGCCCGGCTGTTAATGACGTTGATGTCCGGGCCGTAGTTATAAACCACCTTATTTTTGTAGGTGATGTTGGTGACATTCACCGTTTGCGAAATGTAGGTCACGTTCTCATTGACGGGCACAATCCGCTCCCGCAGAACCGGAGCGCCGATGTAACGAACATCGACGAAATTGTAATAGCCAGGGCCAATATCGAAGTCGGCATCGAGCCGTCCGGTTATCGCTTCACCCCTAATCGTCACCTCAGGAGGCAGCGGAGCCCAGCCAACGTATTCGCCACCGGTGCGCCATGAAACCCACGCTGGACCCCATTCCAGATCACTGTCCCTGCCCGGTGCCCAGACCCAGCCCTGATCAGCAAGACGCACCCACCGGCCATAATGATACGTAGCCCACCCGAAATCCTCGTACGAAACCCAGGTCCAACCCAGATCGGTATACGCCCAGTATCCATCCGAATAAGGGCGCCAATTGGTGTCTCTAACGACCACATCGGGCTGCCAGCAATATCCATAATCTCCGACTTCCACCCAACTGCCGCCGGACAGGTTGTCATAGAAAAAGTCGATTGAGACATCCACCGCCTGGGCGCGCGGAAGGGCAAAAAACATGAGACCGAGGACGACGATTGCAAAAAGAATTCGTTTCATATCGTGTTGGGTTACGAGGCGTTGGACTTTGACGCTCAGCGGCTTATTCACATTGGATTCGCAAAGCACGCGCCACATGCGTGCCTGCATTGGGTGAACGGAAAGCCGGCCTCAGCGAGGCCGCACCACCAGGAAAGAGCGGGCACGATGTCGGCATACCGACAAAACCTGCGCCTGGTTCGAATCGAGCGAAGAGACCACCTTGTTGTATTCCTCCGCGGACGAAACAGGCTGCTGATTAACCTCTTCGATGACGTCGCCCTTTTGCAGGTCGGCCAAGCCGGCGCCGGGTTCCACATTCGTCACAACCACTCCTCGCACACCGTTGGGCAAATCGAGTTGGCGGGCGATTTCCGGGGATAAATCGGCCACATGGACGGAGCCGAGAGCGCCTTGCCCTTCAGCCTCATTATTCGGCGGGCCAGCCTGGGGCGGCTGGTCTGGCTCCCGGGGCTGCCTCGGCTGTGGAGCGTTGCGAGTGAGGTAATCGACAGGCTGTTCCTTGATTTGAGCCGTGACTTTCATCGGCTTGCCCTGGCGCACCACTTCAAGGTCCACTTTCTTCTCCAGCTCTATTTGCGAAACTAACGAGCGCAATTGCGCAAGGTTTTTAACCTCGCGGCCGTCAAATTTGCGAATCACATCGCCTTTCTGTAATTGCGCCTCGGCCGCGGGAGACCCGGGGACCACATCATCAACCAGCACCCCGTCGTTATCACCATTAACCGGCTCGTTCGGACCCAACGGCCGCGACTGAATACCAAGATAACCCCGGATAATCCGGCCCTGCTTCAACAAACTTTCGAGGGCGGTGCGGACCGTGTTTGAAGGAATGGCAAAGCCGATGCCTTGTGAACCCCCGCTCCGTGAAATAATCGCGGTGTTGATACCGACAACTTCCCCACGCAGATTAATCAACGGGCCGCCGCTATTTCCCGGATTGATTGCGGCATTGGTTTGCAATAAATCACCAAATGCGTCAGCTCGATTAGGGCGCCCCTTTGAACTGATGATTCCGTCCGTCACGGTTTCCTCGAATCCGAAAGGATTTCCGATGGCGAGAACAAAGTCGCCCGCCTGCACCGTATCCGAATCGGCGAGCTTAAGGGCTTTAACTCCCGGCTCATCAATCTTGAGGACTGCGAGATCGACTTGCGCGTCTGCTCCGATGAGACGCGCTTTTTTCGTCCGGCCATCGCTCAATTGCACCTCGATTTCGTCTACCTGATCGACCACATGGTTGTTCGTGATGATGTGCCCCTCATCCGTCACGATAACGCCGGAACCGAGCGAGTTTTGCACGAGAGCTTCGTCCTGGGGCGAGCGAGAGCGCCGTGAGTTCGGGAAAAAAAACTCGAACGGATCGAGTTGCTGTTGCCGACGCGTAGAAACTTTTTTGGATGTTTTTACCGAAACAACCGAAGGCACGACGCCGTTGATCAAGGCCCTCCGTTCGCGGTTCAACTCTTCCAGGGAGGCGACTTGTTTTGGGCTGACGCCCGATTCGGCGGCAAGAGTGTATTTCTCCGGAGAACGGCGGGGGAATCCATTCAGGTCCCCGTGACGCATGCGATAATCGTAGAGCGCTGAAATCGCGATGCTTACCAGCGCGACGAATGCAAAAAACTTTATCAAATTTTTCATTAGCTGACGTTGGAAAACGTCTTTCCCTCTTGTTCGACAGTTAACTGCCGAAAACGTTGATTTTCCGATAGCTCCAAGTCGGGATCCCTGCGCAGAATGGCTATGGCTGCGGCTCGGGCCGTTTGCATCAACTCGGCATCCCGCTTGAGATTCCCGATCTTGAATGCGGGTAAACCGCTCTGCGCTGTTCCAAGAAGATCGCCTGGGCCGCGTAAATTCCAGTCCGCCTCGGCAATCTCGAAGCCATTGCTCGTCTTCTCTAGAACGGCCAGTTTCGCAACCGTTTCAGGTGACTGATCGGAAGTAAGCAGAATGCAGAACGATTTGTGTTCACCGCGTCCGATTCGGCCCCGCAATTGATGGAGCTGCGCCAATCCAAAACGCTCGGCATTTTCAACCAGCATGACAGTGGCATTCGGCACGTCTATTCCCACTTCGATCACGGTGGTGCTGATCAGCGCTTTAATTTTGGCGCTTCGAAATTCCTCCATGATCGATTGCTTGTCCGCCGAGGCGACGCGGCCATGGAGAAGCGCGCATGGAAACGGCGACAAACGCTCCCGCCACCGCTCGAACTCGGCGGCCGCTGCTTTGACATCCAGTTTGTCGCTTTCTTCGATCAACGGATAAATGATGTAGAGTTGGCGGCCCTTTTCCAGTTGTGTTCGCAAAAAGCCGAGAACCTCGCCCAATTTCGATTCATCACGCACGGCGGTAACGATCTTGCCACGATTGCTCGGCATCTCGTCAATGGTCGAAACATCCAGATCGCCGTAAACGGTCATGGTCAAGGTTCGTGGAATCGGCGTCGCTGTCATGACGAGAACATCCGGGGCGGGCTCTCGCGCAGTCAACCGTGCGCGCTGCGCAACACCAAACTTATGTTGCTCATCGATGACCACCAGGCCCAGATTCGTAAATGAGACCGTCTCATATAACAATGCGTGCGTTCCGATGATCACGTCGGCCTCCTGAGTTTCTGACGAAGCGAACAAGGGCAGCGGGCTAGTATCCTCCTGCCGCGCAGCAGTCCGCAGGGCCAGCCGAATTCCGAGCGGTTCCAGCCAGCCGCGCAACACCTGGTAATGCTGCTCGGCCAGGATCTGAGTCGGGGCCATCAGCGCCGTTTGAAATTCGTCTTCGACCGCGAGCAAAATAGCAGCGATGGCGACAACCGTCTTGCCCGAGCCGACGTCGCCCTGCAACAACCGGTTCATCGGATGTTCCGACGCCAGATCGGTTCGCAATTCAGCGATCACTCTAGACTGTGCCGCGGTCAGCTTGAATGGCAGGGCCCGCAAAAACTTCTCGAGAAGTTTTCCACTGCCACAATGCGCGCCGCCAGGTCTTTGTGCAGCTTGTGCTCGCCGCGACGCGATCAACATCTGCATGGCGAAGAACTCGGCCAGGACGAGATGTTTTCGTGCCATGTCACGTTGCATCCAATCATTCGGAAAATGAATGCTGCGGATCGCGTTACGCCGATCGCCGTTCGCCAACTCCGGCGGTAGCATCTCTTCGATCGAAGCATCGGAAAGTTCCTGAAGCACCTGATAAATAAGACTGCGCAAAACCCGCTGCGAAAGACCCTCTGTCGCCGGATAGATGGGCGTGATCCGGCGAAAGTGAATCGACATTTCTTCGTCGTTTTCAATCACCTCGAATTCCGGGTGATCCATGCACAAGCGTATGCCGCGCAGTCGGGGCTTCCCAAACACTACGAGTTGCTGTCCGGTCGCGATCATTTTTTGCACATAATGCAAATTGAACCATCGACAGGTCAGCGGCTGACTGAGCGCGTTCGCGTTCGCTTCCTGCAAGGTTGCTTCAAAAATTTTCTTCCATCCGCCGAAACGCCGAAGCTGTGTCTTAACTACTTCGCCGCACAGACAGATGGGCGTGTCGCTTTCTTCGCTCGGAAATTCCGGGAACTCGTGCCGGTCTTCATGCCGGCGCGGGAAGTGAGTAAGCAAATCCTCCACTGTCTCAATGCCCAGCCGGCGCAACGCGAGCAGGCGCGGGCGAGCGATCCAATCGAGTTCTGCGAGAGATTGCGATATTTGCATTACGCGTTGGACGATGCCGTTCGCAATGCATGGATTTGCATTCCGACGAGCCTCTCCCCTTCATAATCGTCGGCTCGAATCCGAAACGCGATATCCCAGGGCGCCGCTGGAAGTTGATCGCTTGCCCCGTCAAAATAAACGGCACGGCGATGAGCTTTGCCCTGCCGCAACCGCAAGATGAGATGTTTCTCTCTAATCAGACGTGGTGGTGCCGAGGGCTCAACCCTGCGAGCAAAAAAGAGGGGCTGTGGATTTGCGTTGCCGAAAGGTTGCAACATTTCATGCCAATGCAGGAAGTCGAGGTCGAGATCAGCCAGCGCGAGCTCATAGTCGAGATGCAAACGCAGTTCCAAATCATCTTCCGTAAGTAATTCACGAGCGACATTCCGAAAACTGAGGGCAAAGCTTTCCACCTGCTGCTGATCAACGCTTAAACCAGTGGCCATCTCGTGTCCCCCAAATTTCTCCAGGTGTTCGGCGCATCGCTCCAGCGCTTTGACCAAGTTGAAACCTTCGATGCTGCGGCCGCTTCCTTTGCCGACACCAGCGTCATCAAACCCAACGACTATGGCAGGGCGATGATATTTCCGTGCAATACGGGACGCCACGATACCGAGAACGCCGGGATGCCAACCCTGGCCACGCACTACAATCGCGGCATCGCGCACTGGATCGAACTCCTGCGCAATCTGCTCTTCCGCCGCCAGAAATGTTTGTTTCTCGACTTCCTGTCTCTCGCGGTTCTGCTTGTCCAAGAACTCCGCCAGTGCAGCAGCTTCGCCAGCGTCTTGTGTGAGAAGAAGCCGCAACGATTTCTCCGCCGTGCTCAGCCGGCCGGCCGCGTTTAGCCGCGGACCGAGCCGAAATCCGATGTCTTCCGGCATGATGGGAGGATGCACGGCCGCTACCTCCATTAACTTTCGCAGGCCCGGTCGCCGCGTATTGGCAATTTCGACGGCGCCGCGCTGCACAAAAATACGGTTCTCGCCGCGCAGCGGTACAATATCCGCCACAGTCCCGAGCGCGACGAGATCGAGCTTCGATTTAAGATCGAAATTGGCGAGCGGGCGGATTTTTAAGAGCGCGTGGCAAAGCTTGAATACGATGCCGGCGCTGCACAAATCGTGAAACGGGGAGGCCGGATCGATTTTGGGATTAACCATGGCTACACAATCAGGCAGCACGGATTTTGGCTCGTGGTGGTCGAGCACGATCACATCCACGCCGCGTCCTCGCAGAGACGCAATTTCTCCAACCGAAGAGGTGCCGCAGTCTACCGCGATCAGAAGCTGAGGTTGATATTGATTGAGGCACCGCTCGATGCTTTCCGCACTGAGCCCATATCCTTCCTCCATTCGTAAAGGCAGAAATAATTGCGGCGACGCGCCAAAAGCGGTCATCGTTTCGGATAAGAGTGCGAGAGAAGTGACTCCATCGACATCGTAATCACCAAACAGGACTACTCTTTCACCTCGGTCCAGAGCGGTAAAAATACGCGACACTGCCGTTTCCATTTGCGGCAGCAGAAAGGGATCGCTGAGAGATTTCAGGCGAGGCCGGAGAAACGATCCGACCTCTTCAGCAGTGAGGAAGCCCTTGCGCAAGAGCAGGCGAGCAATGCAATCCGAGCCGCAGATTTCACTCCAGGAAATCGGTCCGCCATTCAGTTCTTCGGGCGGCGACAATATCCATCGGCTATGCACCGAATACC
>JBEEGU010000290.1:0-3594 GCA_041167025.1 Verrucomicrobiota bacterium | reverse complement strand
TCCGCGAAAGATTGCGGGGTCCCTCACTTCGTTCGGGATGACAACTCGTGTGCTGCGCAATCATCAAACTCGTCTTTACCTCATTTCCTCGATCACCTGCTTTAAATAATCCGGCATCTCCGGCAATGCTTCCAGGCGAATCTCCATTTTGCCGTCGGCGGCGCGAGATATCATCGTGTTTACCTTGGAAAAACGCTCGTCCTTGTCGGGATAATCATCCCTGAATTGCGCGCCGCGACTTTCCTTTCGTTCCAAAGCAGCACGCGTGATTGCCTCGGAGACGATGAGCAAATTTTTCAGGTCCAGCGCAGTGTGCCACCCGGGATTGAACTCGCGATGGCCGGTGACCCCTGCGCGATTGGTCCGCTCCCAAAACCGTGTCAGATGATCCAGGGCGGACCGCATTTCGGTCTCGTTCCGAACAATCCCGACGTTATCCTGCATCATCTCCTGTAAATCTTTCTGCACTTGATAGGGATTTTCGCCGTCAGTTCGATCAAAGGGCGCGACCGCTTCGGCCGCCACCTGTTCGATTCTACTCTGGTCGAGATTGCCTAACGCATTCTCCTTTGCGAACTTCGCTGCGAATTCTCCCGCCCGTTTTCCGAACACGACAATATCGGACAATGAATTTCCTCCCAGCCGATTTGCGCCGTTGATTCCGGCGGCGCATTCGCCGGCAGCAAACAATCCCGGCACGCGCGACATCTGTGTATCCGGGTGGACGGAAATTCCCCCCATGGCATAGTGAGTCGTCGGCCCAACCTCCATCGGCTGCTCGGTGATATCGATGTCGGCCAGTTGTTTGAACTGATGATACATGCTCGGCAATTTCCGTTTAATGTGCTCCGCCGCATTCGGGAGTTTTTGTTTGATCCAGGCGATATCGAGATAGACGCCACCATGGGGCGATCCCCGTCCTTCTTTGATCTCGCGCACGATGCAACGAGCGACATGGTCTCGCGTCAGTAATTCCGGAGGACGTCGCGCATTCTTGTCACCTTGGCAATAACGCCAACCTTCCTCTTCGTTGTCCGCGGTCTGCGTTTTATAATTGTCCGGAATCTCATCGAACATGAAGCGACGTCCGTTGTTGTTGGTCAAAATTCCGCCTTCACCGCGAACTCCTTCGGTCACGAGAATTCCCCGTACGCTCGGCGGCCAAACCATCCCGGTGGGATGAAATTGCACGAATTCCATGTCGATTAAGTCCGCGCCTGCTTCATAGGCGAGCGCGACACCATCGCCGGTTGATTCCCAGCTGTTGCTCGTAATTTTATAAGCGCGTCCAAGCCCGCCGGTAGCGAGCACAACGGCTTTGGCGCGAAAGATTTTGAAGCGACCACGTTCGCGTTCGTAGCCAAACGCGCCGGCGATCCGATCCCCGTCTTTTAGCAACGCGAGAACGGTCTGCTCCATGTAAACCTCGATACCTTGATGAATACCGTGATCCTGCAGGGTGCGAATCATCTCCAGTCCGGTGCGGTCACCGACGTGAGCCAGTCTCGGATATCGGTGGCCGCCAAAATTCCTTTGCAGAATCCGGCCATCTTTCGTTCGATCGAACACCGCGCCCCAAGCCTCGAGTTCGCGCACTCGATCGGGCGCCTCCTTGGCGTGCAGCTCGGCCATGCGCCATTGATTGACATACTGCCCACCCCGCATCGTATCGGCGAAATGGACTTTCCAATTGTCGCGATCATCGACGTTGGCGAGAGCGGCGGCGATGCCGCCTTCAGCCATGACGGTGTGCGCTTTGCCAAGAAGCGATTTACAAACCAGGCCTACCGAGACACCGGCGACGGACGCTTCGATTGCAGCGCGTAATCCGGCGCCGCCGGCGCCGATGATGAGGACGTCGTGTTGGTGAGTTTCGTATTCGGGCATGGAGTTGGTTGAAGCGTTAAGACGTCAAAACGTTACATCGTTACAACGTAAAACAGATTGTTGTCGGGATACGATCCATCGATTCACGATTCACGTTCAACGATTTAACGACGCGGCTCGGATCAGAACAGCCGCAAGTCGTGCCAGACGCCCATCGAGCAAAGCCGGATATAAAGATCAGAGAAACCGACCCAGAACAAACTCATCCACGCCCAGAGCATGTGTCGACGATTCAGACATGACACACATGAGTAGGCGCGATAACAGCCTGGGGATTTGGAGAATTGATCGAGAAATCCGCCGGCCAGATGACGCAGGGAATGACAACCGAAAGTGTAACCGCCGAGCAGGACGACATTGATCGCGAGGACGATCGTGCCCGCTCCGAGCCCGAATGACATTTTGCCTGAGGCCGGATTTGCAAACCACAGCGCTTTCCAGACGTCATAGCTCAGGATGAGGATGAAGATCAGGGCGAGATAGAGGAAATAACGGTGCACGTTCTGCATGATGAGCGGGAAGGAGCGTTCGCCGAGATAGGTTTTCCGCGGCTCGCCTACAGTGCACGCCGGCGGATCGGCCCAAAATGCCTTGTAGTAAGCGCCGCGATAGTAATAGCAGGTCAACCGAAAACCGCCCGGGGCCCAAAGAATGAACAACGCCGGCGAGAACAAGAGCCATCCCGGCCACCACGCTGGCTTCGGCCCGAACCAACTATGTGGCGAATTACCGTACAGCTCCGGGGAATAGAACGGGGAAACGTAGTTGCCGAAATAATAGTGCGTTCCCTGAAAGGCGGCCCAGGTCGAATACACAACAAACGATCCCAAACCGAGAAAAACGAGAAGCGGTTGCGCCCACCACAGGTCCACCCGCTTGGTTTCTCCAAAAGATCTTTGGGGCAGGGTTGCCTCGGGATTCATTGGCCGTTTGATTTTTCGACCGGAAAACCTGCTTTCTGCCAAGCTTCCCAACTGCCCGGGACATTCCAGAGCGCTTCAAATCCGTGTAGTTTCATAATGCTCGTGGCAATACTCGCACGATAACCACTGGCACAATAAACCGCGGTCGGCTTCGAGCGATCGAGCTCCGCCACCCGTTTCTCCAGTTCCGGCAAAAAGATATGGCGCGCGCCCGGGACATGTCCCTTCTTCCATTCCCGCGGTGAGCGAACATCGACCACCTGCAAGTCCGCGGCGCGTTTGTTCAACTCGTGCACGTTCATTTGTCCAATCTCCGCAAGGGGAAGACCCGCCGCATCCCACGCTTTCATTCCGCCAACGAGATAACCGGCAAACTTGGAATAGCCTGTTCGAAGAAACAGACTGACAATCTCCCCGATATTGTCCTCGTCCTCCAAAACGAGAAGAATCGGTTTCTCCGGATCCAGCATCCAGCCCGCCCAAATCGATAGAACCGGCGAACCTCCGATATTCAACGCGCCGGGAATATGGCCGCCGCCGAACGCTAGCATCGTTCGCACATCAACCAGCACGTTTGACTTTTTTTCAATCGCTTCCTTAAACGCCTTTACCGACAGCCCGGGGACCCGGGGCAAACAGCCGATCACCTCCGGTCCATGGGCATTTAACGCTTTCATTCGCGGATAATAAGTCGGCACAGGCGGCGCGGTCGAAACAGCATAGTCCGTAAAACTCTTCACATCGGCGAACTGCAGAAACTTATTAAATTTTCGCTCATAGCCGA
>JBEEGU010000289.1:0-3352 GCA_041167025.1 Verrucomicrobiota bacterium | reverse complement strand
AAAACGTCGCAATTGCATGCGCGACAGCCCTGGTTCAAATCCGTCCTACCTCTACGTCGTTGTCAGCTAAGGTCAACAGCCACAGGCACAATTTGCGTGAGGGATGCCCCGCGCCAAGGCGGGCGCTATGTTAATGCGATTAAACTAACTTCGCGGCAAAGGGTTCCAATGCGACACTCCTGTTCGCAGGACCGTTAGTTCTCGCCCTTCACGGCGCCGTGCGTTTGCGGCTGATGATTTCTCAAGTGCTGCCGCTGCCAATTTTGAAACGCTCCGAGTTTGGCGGGTCTTTCCTTTTCCGGCCAGGACGGTCGTCGCAGATATGTCCAAATGTATTCCCGCATGAATCCTTTAGCCCTCACCTCAACGAGGTCGTTCCAATACGGGTCACGCATTTTTTCGCTCTTGCCGCGCTGATTTGCATACGCTTGTGAAGCCAGATCACGCGCGAAAACTTCTTCTTTAAACAATGGCTCGATTTCTCCCACGTTCGGAATCGGCGTTTTGTGATCCACCCGGTAGCTGATTCGGCCGGTTAGATAGGCAAGTCAGATTGCCGCGATCTCTTTATTGGGATAGTTGGGATCCCAACGAACGGCCAGATGCAGACCTAGTGCGACGCTCGTAGCACAACCAAGGGCGGCAAGCAGCAATAGGGGCACCGCTTTACAAAGCTTGGCCACTTCCGACAAATCGATGCGTTCGCGGCAGAACTGCTAACGTCGGCCCGGGGATCTGCCGTTAGTAATCTCGCACGTAAGGGTATTTCGATTCGTTCCCGAGTTCAGGCGGAAACTCGGCAAAGCCCGCGTGAATATAAGGAATATCGTTGGGCAAAAGCGGGTAATAACTTTCCCGCCACGCTGGAAACGGCCACGTCACGAGTTCTAAAAAACCGGCAATATGACGCGCAGCCGAACGGCCGACTCCCCGCACGACGCCATAACCGGCCGCGGCGGAATTACCTTCGTCTTCATTAATTTTCGCCACCGTGGTGGTAATTTCCGCCGGCGCGAGAAACAAGTTCGACAAACCGCGGCCAAGTTTACGAGTCGGTCCGTAATCATTGGACGGAGGATCTTGAATATCGGCGGTGCTATTGGCGACAACGGCCGCAACGAGGAAGGCGATCAGAGCCAGCGTTTTCATAAATGCCTACACCTCAATAAACGAAATCCTGGTCGATAGATCAACCTTTCATTTTCGGGGAGGAACCCGGCCGCGGTTCTTCGTCGCCATCATCGATATCGTGATGGTGATTGTGAGAATAGAAACGATGACGAGAAGGGAAAGGCCATTCGGCACCGGGTAGCGATCTGCGATGATCATTTTCGTTCCAACAAACGCGAGGACCAAGGAAAGCCCCGTTTTAAGATAGATGAATCGATCAATGAGATTAGCGACGAGAAAGTAGAGCGAACGCAGTCCAAGGATCGCGCAGATGTTCGATGTATAGACGATGAACTGGTCCTGGGTGATGGCGAACACCGCCGGAATGGAATCGACGGCGAAGACCAGGTCCATCAGATCGATGACGATTAAAACCAGGGCCAGCGGTGTCAGCATCCAACGGCCATCCACGTAGGCCTTGAAATGTTCGTTATAAAAATCCCGGGTGACCGGAATCATTTTTCGAATCGATCGCATCCACCAGCTGTCGCCAAAATCCTTCTCGTCTGTTTTGCCGAAAAACATGCGAATGGCGGTGATGACCAGAAAAATTCCGAAAATATAAAGAACGAAGTGAAACCGGGAAACGAGGGCGACCCCGAGCCAGATCATGATCCCGCGCATGACTAGTGCGCCCAGGATTCCCCAGACCAAAACACGATGTTGCGCTTTTCCCGGAACACGAAAATGCGCGAAGATCAGGACGAATACGAAGATATTATCGACGCTGAGCGAATATTCGACGATATAGCCGGTAAAAAATTCCAGCGCGCTGTCCGGTCCTTTCAGGTACCAGACGACGGCATTGAAGCCGAGCGAGAGGATAACCCAGAGAACGCTGCGCTGGGCCGCCGCCCGCATGCTCAGTTCGCGATCCCGGAGTTTGAACTGGGCAAGATCGATGAACAGCGCGATGAACACGCCGACGTGAAAAGCCACCCAAAACCAGATACTCGTCGACACTGAGCGCACACGGTTTCACGCCGCGCCCTTTACCGCAATTGTAAACGGCATGAGACCAAGACTTTTCTCTCGCTAAGAACATTCTTCGTCGTAGTTTAACAACCCGAATGGATGCGGAAATCGAGAAACTTGTCGAATCCGGAAAGCTGACGTCGAAAGCGGCCGAGCAACTGGACAAGCTAAAACCGGGCACATTTTGCCTGCACAAAAGCTGGGGTTTTGGGCGAGTCGCCGAGTGGAATCTTCTTCTCAACCAAATCATGATCGATTTCCCGGGGAAAAAGGCCCATGCGATGCAACTCCAATATGCGGCCGATAATCTAACCGTTATTCCTCCGGAACATTTTTTGGCGCGCAAGGCGGCCGACCTCGATGCGATGAAAAAGTTGGCCAAAGACGACCCGGCTGCATTGGTTCGAAATATTCTGGAAAGCCTCGGGGGCAAGGCTGCGGTAACGCAAATCAGTGAATGGTTGATCGGCGACATGTTTAATGAAGCCGATTGGAAACGGTGGTGGGAATCGAGCAAGAAACGGCTGAAAAAAGATGGCCACTTCTTTATTCCAACGAAGAAGAATGATCCGATCGAGCTTCGTTCCGCCGCAGTTTCGCACGCCGACGAATTACTCGCTGGTTTCGGACGAGCGAGGCAACCGAAGGAACAAGCGGCCGCGCTTGAGCAAATCATCAAGTTTCACGACGAATTTAAAAATCCGGCCGCGCAGTTGCAGCCTATTGTGATCGCAATCGAGCAGACGGCGGCCCGTAACCAAAAACTCCATCCCGGTCTGACCTTCGAACTGGTGCTGGGGCGGGATGATTTGCTTGAGCGCATGAGTGAGCTGAAAACCACAAACCTGTCCCTGACACTTTCGAAATTGATTTTGGATGAAGACCCCAGACTGGGAATGATTTTGCCAAAGCTGCCTTCCGCGAAGGAGAAGCGAGTGGTGCAGGCGCTCCCGCAGGCGCTAGGTGACCGCTGGCGCACCCGTGCGCTGCAATTGATGCGCGGAAATCATCCTCGCGTCGTTCCGCAAATCGCCAGACTGTTCGACGAGACCGGACAGCAGGCGGAGCTTCGGGAAATGCTCGACCGGAGTATCCGCGAGCATTCGGCTACGAGCGAAATGCTGCTTTGGCTGTGCAAAGATCGGAGCGCGTGGCCGGACCTGGTCACGCCCGATCTGTTGACCGCGATTCTGGGCGCGATCGAACG
>JBEEGU010000288.1:0-13707 GCA_041167025.1 Verrucomicrobiota bacterium | reverse complement strand
GCTTTCTTGCACAAGAAGCTGCCGGCGCTGGCTGTGCTGGGGCTTTTTCTAGTCGGCGTGCTGGTCTGGACCCTTCTCGAGTACGTCATTCATCGGCACATTTTCCATTACGAACCAAAGACTCGTTGGGGCAAACTTCTGCACTTCGTCGTGCACGGGGTACATCACGATTATCCTAACGACGCGACGCGATTGGTCATGCCGCCGATTATCAGCATTCCGTTGGCGGTAGTTTTTTACTTTCTATTTGCGTTTACCCTGGGCCGCCTGGCTCCCGCTGTTTCCGCGGGTTTTGGATTCGGCTATGTTTGTTACGACACCATTCATTACGCGACGCATCACTTTGCGATGAAGGGAGGCATCTGGCAGTGGCTGAAGCAATACCATCTCCGGCACCACTATAAGGATGACCAAGCCGGTTATGGGGTGAGTTCGCCCCTTTGGGACTACGTTTTTCATACGACCCGGAAGTAGGATGTCGCCTATCGGAAGGAGGCATTTTTCCTGCCGACCGGAAATCACTTAATTCTTGTCGCCCCCTCCAGTCTCGCTAGAGTAGCTGCCCCGATATGGAACTCCGCGTCGACGAGGTAGAGCGACGACGGAGCCTTACATAAGGCAATGACCGAAGATCCATTTAAACTAAGTCTCAGCAATTTCCTCGCGGGCGAAAGCAGGGACCCGCTCGAGGCTCCGCCAAGTTTCACCAAATGGGTGCACGAGAGCGCTTGGGCGCGCGAACTCTATGAGCCGGAGATGCTCTCAACGGCCGACGCGCGCACCACCATCACTTACGACGGTAAGCCCCATTCCGTCATCAATCTCTGTTCCTATAACTATCTAGGCCTCGCCAATCACCCGGAGGTCATCGCGGCTGCGCATGCCGCTCTGCGCACTCACGGCCTGGGCGCTTGTGGTGCGCCGATGCTCTCCGGCATGACCGATCTGCATCGGGAATTGGAGCGTCAGGTCGCAAAATTTCTCGGCCGTGAAGATGCAATGCTTTTCAATAGCGGATTCGGCGGCGCTCTTGGCACCATTTCCGGGCTCCTTCGCAAATCTGATGTCGCGATTCTCGACAATCGCTCCCATCTGAGTCTTCGAGATGGCGCCATACTCTCGCGCTGCCGCACCGAAAAATTCGAACATAATGATCCGGAATCGCTCGACACCGCGTTGACCCGGCAAAAAGGCCGCCGCCAACTCGTCATCGTCGAAGGAATTTATTCGATGGACGGCGATTTTGGAAACTTGCGGGACCTGATCGACGTCGCCCACTCGCACGGAGCCAGTGTCTTCGTAGACGAAGCGCATTCAATGCTCGCGTGCGGTGAACATGGACGCGGCGCCGCGGAAATATTCGGAGTCGAAGATCAGATTCCATTAATTTATGGGACATTTTCAAAAGCGTTTGCGGCCTTGGGAGGTTTCGTTGCCGGCTCGAAAGACACAATTGATTATCTGCGGTTTTACGCGCATCCCTACGTTTATTCGTGTGCTCTGCCGTCGGTCGTCGTGGCCGCCATCCTTAAGGCTCTCGAGATCGGAACTCGCCAGGCGGACCTACGAAAACAATTGTGGGAGAATGCAGAATATTTTCATGCCCAGCTTCGCAGCCTCGAGATCGATACCGGCAACTCGACTACCTACATTATGCCCATCGTCATCGGCGAACGTGAACGCATGTATCGAGTCGGTCACGAATTGCGGCGGCGCGGACTATGGGTGGCGCCGGTCGATTATCCGGCTGTTCCGCTCAATCGAGTTTGTTTCCGTGCCTGCGTTACCGCCAACCATACACGCGCCGATCTCGATGAAGCGCTCAACATTCTCGCCGATACACTTGTTCCGGCCGCGCTCCAAAGCGCGTGAACCGGCGTGGGCGAGATCTTGATGCCGGTGCAGGTAGAATCGCCGCTTCCTAGTTTGGAAGCGACTTATAAAGCGCGGGACGTTGAGGGCTTCCTCGATCTCTATTTCTATCGCAGGGTTGCGTTTCAGCTAGCCCGCCTTTTTGCCCATCTTAGGTTAACTCCCGTGCAGGTGACGACGGCCGGCGGGATCATCGGCATTATTGCGGGGCACCTTTATTTTTACCGCGACCTCCGCACGAATTTGATCGGCATGTTTCTGCATGTTTGCGCCAATATGCTGGACAACGCCGATGGCCAGCTCGCGCGCCTCCTCAATCAAAAAAACAGGACCGGCCGCGTAATTGACAGCATTTTCGATCACCTCATTTTCCTCAGCATTTATGTACACCTGACATTGCGTTGCCTCGTCGGAGGTGCGTCGCCCGCCATCGTGGTCCTAGCTTTGGCAGCAGGCGTGAGTCATGCACTACAAGGCGCGGCGGCGGATTATTACCGCAACGCGTATCTTTACTTCGTGAAAGGTCGCTCAAGGGCCGACTGGGATTCGACGGAAGGGCTCCGGCGTGAATATCAGCGGATGAGGTGGAAAGCGGAACCCTGGAACAAATTACTTCTCGCGTTGTATCTCAATTTTACCTGGCAACAGGAGCTGCTCTCACCGGGCCTGCGGCGATTGCGGCAGACGACCGAACGCAAATTCCCGGACGACATGCCGGAGGGATTGAGACAGCATTACCGCGGGAATGCCCACCCGACGCTGAGGTGGTGGGGGTTTCTGATGACGAACACTCGAATGTTTTTTCTCTTCCTTTTTTTGATTATCGACCGTCCTGCCTGGTACTTCTGGGTCGAGCTCAGTTTTTTCAATCTCCTGCTTGGCTACCTGATTGTTCGACAGGAACAAATGTCACGGTTGATGGTCGAAGAGATGGCCGAATCGCGAATCGCTGCCTAGCCCTGCTCTCTTTCATTCCGTGTCGCAAATTGAAGTTTCAAATGTCGAGTCCCGGCGGGATCGAGACGCATTCATCAAATTCCCCTGGCAAATTTATCGCAACGATCCGACGTGGGTACCCCCGCTGATTATCGAGCGCAAAGCTTTCCTCGATCGAAAGAAGCATCCTTTTTATCAGCACGGTGACGCAGCGTTGTTTTTGGCCCGGCGCAACGGCGAGGTCGTCGGGCGGATTATGGCGAGCGACGATCCAAATTATAATTCACTCCACCAAACCAATGTCGGTTGCTTCGGACTCTTTGAATGCATCGATAATCGTGAGGTAGCGAAGTCGCTCGTTGACGCCGCCGAAAATTGGCTTCGGCAAAAGGGGCGCAGCGAAATCATGGGGCCGATCGATTATTCGACCAACTATGTTTGCGGCTTGTTAATCGACGGCTTTGAGCATCCGCCGACACTCCTGACTGCGCACAATCCGCCCTACTATGCAGCCTTGATCGAAAGCTGCGGTTTCGCCAAAGCCAAAGACTGGTATGCCTGGTGGTTCTCCGATTTTCCAGAGCCGGCGGAGCGGCTGCGAAAGATAGCGGTGGCGCGCGCGGGGAAACAGGGAGTCAAGATTCGCCAGATCAATCTCAAAGATATCGCGGGCGAGGGTAAGAGGATTCGGACGATTTACAATCAAGCATGGCAGAAAAATTGGGGCTTCGTGCCATTTACCGAGGCCGAGATGGATCACATGGCAAAAGAACTGAAACCGATTCTCGTTGCCGAGACCACGCTTATTGCCGAGATCGGAGACGACCCCGTCGGATTTGTCATTGCCGTTCCCGATATCAACGTCGCCTTTCGCCATATCAATGGCCGGCTGACTTGGTTTGGTTTACCCATCGGCCTGATCAAACTGCTTTATTACCGAACCAAAATACGGACCGGACGTCTGGTCGCGCTCGGTGTCGTGGAAAAATATCGGCGCGCCGGCGTCGCCGAGACCCTGGTTCTGCAGGTAATGGATGAATCTTTTAAACGCGGGTTCACCGGCGAGCTTAGCATGACACTTGAAGACAACCTGATGGTCAATCGATTCATTGAGGCAATGGGCGCGGCCAGATACAAAACGTATCGGATTTACAACAAGTCATTAGCCTAACAAGGCGTCAGGCTCGCTTTTTTTGCCAGAGCGGCCAAAGTGCCCAAGCCGCATGCGGGATGTCGATCGCCGCCGTAAGTAATTCCCACCAGGCCATGACAACGAACGACTTTGCCGGACTTCCCAGAACTACCCCAATCGTTAACACCCAGATGTAAATGTTACGCCGTCCGCCTACCAGGCGAACCAGCAGGTTGAGAAGACTCGGCGCCTGCATCTGCTTCTCGGAGGCCAGGCGGATGCCGGCTTGTCCGGCTCCATCGAGCGCCTCGCCCAGCAGCAGCAAACCCAAGTAGCGAAAAGCGCCAGGCAGCTGACCGGAAACGTAAAAATGATAGGCCAGTGCAGTCGGCCAAACGAAGGCAAAGAGGGTATCAAGCTGATGCTCTAGCTTGCCGGCCTTGGTCGTCTCCACTTTGATACGGGCCTGTTTGCCATCGAGGCCATCAATGATCCCAACGATTAGCGCGACCACGATTCCCCAGAGAAGGTACCCGGTAGCAAACAGAACTGTCGTGGCCACAGCACCGGTGGCCCACATTATAGTCAAATGGTGTGGGGTGATCCGCGTTCTGCACAAGTGCGAGACAAGAAATTTCTCGATTGGACCATGAATTAAAGCAGGAATGTCGAGGCCGCCCTTTTGGACTGAATCGAGAAGAATTTCTTGCGCTTCTTTCTTTTGCGCCCCCAAAGGTGCTGGAAACCAAAAGGCCCTGAACTCGCGGAGCAGCGCAGGATAATATAAAGGTTGGTCGGCTACATCCAGCGTTTCGATGCCGCCCGTTTCCACGTTTTGTCGCAGAGCTTCTTCTAGAGAGCCATTTTGGGTGAACGCCCAGTCACGCTGAAGCAACGCCGCACCACACAGTTTGCCCTTCCCCGTATTCGGGGCAGATGCGATTAGCACTTGCAGCTCTGGGGGCACCGCCGAGTCAACCAGAGCTGTAGCGACGCTCCGGGCGGAGAGAAGACGCAATAACCGGCTGTCGAAAACGGTATCGCCTCGAACGACAAGAAGAAGCCGACCTGTATTCGGCCAAACATCCGCAATCTGGGCGACCGTTACCAATCCCGCCGGTCGCTCACGAACCGTTACAGGTAGTTGCGAGCGAGGCCATGATGGCCGGCAGAGTTGTTCTGCAATGACTTTGCGAGTGCTGGAGAGAACCGTTGCGTGCGTTATCCCGCAGCGTTGCAACGTGCGCAGGAGACGTTCCAATATCGAGATACCGCATAATTCCGATAGAGCAGTGGGGCTATCTGCTAGGATGACACATTCGTAATGCATCTTGTTTTCGTGACCTGAACGCTGGCTCGAATGCGGTGCCAAAAGGCGTGTAGTAGTAAGCAACGCTTTGCTTCTTCGCAAGTTATCTGCTTGTCGGGTGATCGTTTCAATTCGCCGATAAATTCGACCGCGAGAGCACGGCATGCTAACGTCCCTTGCTCGTGGCATCATCAAAGATTCTATCCGCCGAAAATCTCTCCCGAGCAGGCGCCTCGACCGTACCCAATATGTTGTTTCGCCTGCGATACAGCCCATTTCTGGCGCAGATGGTCGTGATCCGGCGCTGCAATTTGTCGTGTGGATACTGCTCCGAGTACGACAAATCGAGTGACCCGATACCGGCTGAAGTGCTGGAGGATCGCCTGCGAAAACTCAAGGAACTCGGCACGTTTGGCGTCTCTCTCACTGGAGGCGAACCGACGTTGCACCCTGAGCTTCCTCGCCTTATCCGAACATGCCGCCAACTTCGCTTCCACCGCACGGGGATGATCACAAACGGATTCTTTCTGCGCCCGGAGTTGATTGAAAAGCTCAACCAGGCCGGCCTGCAGAAAATGCAAATTTCAATTGATGGAGTCCACGCCAACAAGACGACCCAAAAGGTCCTCAATAATTTAAAAAAGCCACTGAAATCGCTGCGAGATCATGCCCGCTTCCAAGTGGTCGTGAGCAGTGTGATTGGGGCGTGTCCTCCGGGGGAGCCCGAGGAAGTTGTCGCGTATGCGCTTAAAATGGGATTCGCTGCGCGCGTCCTCCTCGTGCACGACGAGCATGGTCAGGTCAATCTCAGCAGTCAGGAGTTGAAGTCCTTTGAGAACGTCGTCGATATGCTTCCCAAAAGATGGTCGGAGCTCTCGCGCTATCGTTACGGCCTGATACGCGAAGGCTCAGCGCCCTTCAAGTGTCGCGCCGGGAGCCGCTATCTCTATATTGATGAATACGGCAAGGTGAACTGGTGCTCACAAACCCGCACCGTCTGGTCCAAGCCGTTGCTGGAATACACCCTGAACGATTTGCGGGAGCAGTTTTATAATTACAAATCCTGTCACGCGACCTGCACCCTAAATTGCGCGCGTTCGAGCAGTCGCTTCGATAATTGGCGCCGGCAACCGGGTTTCAGCTCGTGATCCACGATCGTGCCTAATATTTTCTTTCGCCTCCGCTACAGTCCGTTCCTGACCCAAATGGTCGTGATTCGGCGTTGCAATCTCTCCTGCGGATATTGCTCTGAGTATGACAAATCGAGCGACCCGGTGCCGGTGGAAATACTGGAGGCTCAACTCCGAAAACTAAAAGAACTTGGTGCATTCGGTATTTCTTTGACGGGCGGTGAACCGACTCTGCATCCGGAACTCCCCCGCCTTATTCGTACTTGCCGCGAGCTGCGTTTCCTTCGTACGGGCATGATCTCAAACGGTTTCTTTCTGCGTCCAGCGATGATTGAGGCCCTGAATAAGGCTGGATTACAGGAGATGCAGATTTCCATCGATGGCGTTCAAGGGAACGAAACGACGCAAAAGGTTCTCGATAATCTCAAGAAGCCACTGCAATCACTGCGGGATCATGCCCGCTTCAAGGTTATTGTGAGCGGCGTGATCGGCGCCTCTCCGCCGGAGGAGGCCGAAGAAGTCGTGTCTTTCGCAACGAAGATGGGATTTACTCCGCGCGTTCTGCTCGTGCACGACAGTCAGGGGCAACTGAAACTTACGAGCCAGGAGATTGCGACCTTTCGGAGCATCATTGACAAGCTGCCTAGAACCTGGCGGGAGTTTTCCAGCTATCGCAAACGGTTGGTCCGGGGTGATCTGGCGCCCTTCAAATGTCGAGCTGGGAGCCGCTACCTTTATATCGATGAATTTGGCAAGGTGAACTGGTGCTCCCAGACCCGCACTGTCTGGTCAAAGCCGTTGCTGGAATACACCCTGAGCGATTTACGGGAGCAGTTCTACACTTACAAATCCTGTCACGCGACTTGCACGATCGGATGTGTGCGGTCCACTAGTCAAATGGATAACTGGCGGAAACAAGCCTCCGCCTAGCGTAGGCTATTTTTCATCGCCGTTCCGGGGAATGCCTGAGCCCGCGTCTGCAAAACGCTGGCCGCACGTTGAAGCATTTGCGGCGTATCGATGTCCTGCCACCAGGCCGTGCCAATGTCGATTACGCGTGCTTTACCAGCCGCGGCCATCAACCGGACTCCGTCGGCCAGGCTACAATCTCCGTTCTTCTTCGCCTTTTCCAAATATTCAAAGATCTCCGTCGGACAAACAAATAACCCTGTATCAATCGCATCATAGGTGGTTAGGTCCTTGCCGATCGCAACGATTTGATCTCCGCGCGTCTCCACCTTCATCGCATCATCGAGATCGAAGATTGAATTAATCTTCCGGTCGATCGCGAGATGAAGTCGATCGGTTGCGGCCGTGCCAGTCAGAAGATCGACAATTGACTCGTCGAAAAGGTGGTCGCTCATGGTCAGGAGGAACGGCGCCGTCACGTGATGGGCGACAGCAAGAACCGAGATGCCGTTCTGCTTTTGCCAATCCGGGTTGTTAATCAACCGGAGCTGCATTCCGGGTGGTAACAAGGGTTTCAAACCGGCAATGAGTGACGCGCTCTCGAATCCGACAACTGCGTTAAGAACAGTAATTCCGGCCGCGGCCAGTGTTTCGATTGTATAAGATATCAGCGGCCGGCCAAGAATCGGGATGAGCGGTTTTGGAAGAGTTTGGTTGGAATCGCGCAAGCGCGAACCAGATCCTGCCATCAGAATGACGGCTTCGGAAATCGTGCTCATATGCCGTAATATTTCCGGAGTCCCCAAAGACGGGTCCGTTGCGGGAGGAATCGGAAAATTAAAGGCGCAATTTTGGTCTGAAATGCGTCCCCGACAAGAATCCGGCCAGGCGGATTCTGCCGGTCAATCAGCTTGAGAATGTGCTGCGCCACCAGATCCGGTTTCGGTGCTGCTTTCAAATTCCGATCAACTGCTGCCCATGTCTTGGCTACGCGCTCGCCGTAACCGGCTTGAGATCCCTTGTTTACCGCCTCGTTAAAATTTGTGTGAATATCGCCCGGCTGGAGATCGACAACTCGCACTTTGCTTTTACCGAGCTCGAGCTGCACTGACATGATGAATGCGGCCATGGCCGATTTGGCCGCGTTGTATGCGCCCATGAATGGGACTGGCAAGAGCGCCACCAACGAAGTGACGTTGATAATCAGCCCGTCGTCGCGTTGACGCATTTGGGCCAGGGCCAGTTGCATCAACCGCACATGCGCGAAAAACAGGATCTGAAATTGTTCCTCGATCTCCGCAGAAGAAAGAAATTCCGCGGGACCGAAGTGCCCGCTGCCCGCGTTGTTGATGACGACATCGAAATGTCCCGCTTCACCGCTCGATTGCGCGAACGTTCCTTCGATTTCATCTTTATTTCGCAAATCCAGGCTAACTGGATGAAACCGTTCGTGTGTCGGGAGGGCCGCTGGATTTCTTGATGTTCCCCAAACCTCGTGGCCGCGCACGAGTAACGCTCGGGCCGTGGCCAGTCCGATCCCAGAACTGGCGCCAGTTAAGAAAATGCGCTTCATTACATCTGCTCTTCGGAGCGCCGATAGTAGAGCCACCCTGTCCCAAATAAGGCAAGGCAAACCAGGGCCGACATGATTTGTCCGGCGCTTCCCGGCCAGAAGACCCGGCAGAGAACCGCAGGAATGAGCGCGATCGTTGCCGTCATAAGGACCGGACGAACCTCGCTCAACGGATTAGGCCAATGAAAGACGAACCGCAGAATGATTGTGCGTATCGCGCCTTGGAGGACATATGTCACTAGAATTCCGAATGCCGCTCCTAAAACACCGAGTCTCGAAATGAGCAAGAAAGTCGCGGTGCTGCCTACAGCGCAGGTGACCAGGGAATTGAGAAAATTCAGTCCCGGACGCTGAACCATGATTACCGTCTCGCCCAGATTGACGAATGCATTGATCGCGCAGGCGATGGCAACAATGGCAAGCCACTCGCTGCCTTGCTGAAATCCCGGACCGTAGACCAGGAGAATCGTTTTACCCGCGAGGATCATCACAGCGGCGAACGGCAGTAATATCCAAAGCATCCATTGCAGGAGCCGAGCGTACGCTGCCGCAGCTTCTGCGTGTTTGCCGGTCGCCGTCATTCCGGCAACGACCGGCGCGAAAATCGGAGTGAACGGTTGACTGACACGGCGCAATCCGTTGGCCAAACCCACGACAGCACCGTAAATGCCGAGGGTGGTTAATGTCACTCCCGGCGCGCGGCCCACGAACCATCCGAGTATGATTACGTCCACTCGCCAGATGAAAGCGTTCAGGAATTGGTCGGCCCCAATGGGAAGTGCGTAGAGGAGCAACTCCCGCCCTTCGTTTCGGAAATCCGCCGCGTCCGAACGTCCCAGGTCGCGAAATAATCCCGCGGCCAGAATGAAAGCGATAATTCCAGCAGCGACACTTCCAGCGATCTGGGCAACTTCCGGCGCAAAAATTCCAAAGCCGGTTCCCAATGCGATCAAAAATGCCATCGTTGTCGCAAACGGTTCGGTTAGTCCGCGCGAGAAAATGTCGTGCTTCATCACTTTCATTCCCCGTGAAACAGAAGTGCTGATGCGGTAGAGCGCGATACCGGGAAGAGCCCAAAGGATAACGGAGAGCGCGGAGATCATCTCCGGCTCCATCCTGAGCCGGTTACCAAACTTACGAATGGCGAAAGTGGACAACAGTGAAACGATTGCGGAGAGCGTAACCGCGACGATCAGCGCCAGGCGAAACAAAGCACGGCTGCGGAGACGATGGCCGGCCGCTTCGGCGCGTGCGACAAAAGCGGTAGTGGCATCGTCGAGGCCCCAAATCCCGATCTTGCTCACGAGATCGGTGGTGGCCCAGGCAACCGTAAATATTCCGAGCGCCGCGGCACCGAGAAGCCGGGCGATGAGGAGCGTGAAAATCGCCCGGAAATTCGATGCCAGCATCGCGAGGGCATTCAGGATCGCGCCACGCTTCAATTCTGCGCCGGTCGTATGGACGCGCCCGGACGCATCCCTCGCTGCCGCAAGAATCTGGGCGGGATTCTCAACAGCCTTCATCGATGATTTTGTCGATCGGCCAGATAGAGTTCGAGATAGCGGGCCCTCCAATAAATAATGACTGATCGAGTGAATGCGTTCAGGAGGACAAAATAAAGCGTGAAAGTAACGAGGGATAGGAGGAAAGTTTTGATCCAGAACGCTTTATCCAGGAAACGTTCATCCGAGCGCCATCGACTCGTGCTTGAAGAAATGACGGAGGGCGGCGCGAATTGAACGGATTCCATGTTTTTTCCCCTAGGTGATCAGGCCGCACGTTGCAAGGGCGCCCTTTTTGGGGCAGCGGTATAGCCGATTTTCAGTGATCCAAGCGACAAAAATATTGCTTCGAAGTTAAATGAGTTCCCCCTGGCTTTTTCTCCTCCTGCCGATTTTCGTCGGATTTGCTTTTTGGTTGCGCCACCGGCAACGAAGGCAGAGCCAGGTCCGTTTCATCCGGACAAAACTGGAGAGCGCGGACCACTCGCATCCCGTCGCGCGCGTGATCGCCTCGCTTTCGACATTACCTGATCGGATCGCGAACCTTGAGCCAACGATTCGCTGTCTTCTCGACCAAACCCGCCCGCCCGACGAGATCGTAATTGCGGTTCCCGAGTTCTCGGTCCGACAGCAGAAGTTTTATGTCATCCCGGAATACCTCGCCGAGTATTCTCCGATTCGCATTTTGCGGTGCGATCGCGACTGGGGGCCGGCGACGAAGTTCATCCCGGTAATTCAGCAGGAGCTAACGACCGGCCGGGACGACACCCTGATCATGGTTGTTGACGATGATCGAGTTTACCCGCGCGATGCTTTGGAGACATATCTTTATTACCACCACGAACTGCCTGATGCCGCTCTCACGTTTCGCGGCTCGCCGATGCCGAGCGATTTAAGATGGCGACAAATAAAGATCACTCGCGGCGATCGGCTGCATGAACCGAGAAAAGTTGCGGTAGTCTTCGGCTGTGGCAGTTATTTCATCCAGCCGCGCTTTTTCGACGAACAACTATGGGATTACTCGAATGCGCCCGATGGCGCGTTTTACATGGACGACATCTGGATCAGCGGCTGCCTCGACCGGCGCGGGGTGGAGAAGTACATCGTGCCCGCGTCCGAAATGATGCGTACAGTCGGCCAGCAACGCGGCACCATGACGCTGCACGACGTGCCTAACGGCCGACGCCACAACAACAACGAAGCGATCGCCTTCTTTAGCGACTCCTGGAAAATCTTCTCGCCCCGCTGAAATCTCCGCCTGTCAGAACGCCGGGCTGGAAACGCCCCGGGGATGGCTGGCAACAATGCGGCCATCCTTCATTTCGTGAATCCAATCACAGGCTTCGGCGACGGCCGGATTGTGCGTGACCAGGAGCAGCGCCTTTCGGTTCTGCTGAACGATGTTTTGCAGAAGGTCGAAAGCGCGCCGTGAGTTTTCCGTATCTAGGTTGCCGGTTGGCTCGTCGGCGAGAATAATACCAGGGTCATTGGCGAGAGCGCGGGCGATGGCAACGCGTTGTTGTTCGCCGCCAGAGAGATGGCGACTGGGACGCCCGCGCTTCTCTTCGAGCCCGACCGCCTGCAACAGTTCACCGGCCCGGCTCATCATTTCTTCCTCCGCTAATTGCCCAAGCCGGCGCATTGGTATCATGACGTTTTCCTGCGCGGTGAAATCCTCCATTAGGAAATGAAATTGAAATATGAATCCGATGAATTCGTTGCGTTTGCGAGCAAGCTCGTCATCGGACAAATTCGAAACTGGGTCAGATCCGATTGTGACCGAGCCGGCGTCCGGACGGTCAAGCAATCCCAGGATATAAAGCAACGTGCTCTTGCCACATCCGGACGGCCCGACGACGGCGTGAACAGTTCCCGGTTCGAGTTCGAGGGAAACCCCGCGGAGCGCGTGGACACGAGATTCGTCTTCGCCGAGATATCGCTCGATTTCCTGGCAGTTTAGGAAGGAGCCGGTGGTCATACGCTCGATCCGCGCAAAGTGGCTACCGGAGGAAGGCTGGCGGCCCGTCGCGCCGGCAGATAGCTCGCGATAAAAACTGAAACGATCGCTAACACGACGGCTCCGACATAATGCCGCCAATCCCACGTGACCACGAAATGATCGGTCGAGAGCAACCCGCGCAGTCGAATGGGTATCTTCGACAAGCCCCAGGTTAAAAGAGCGCCCATACCGCAGCCGATAAACGATCCGGCAGCGGCGATAAGGGCGCCTTGCCAGAGAAAGATCGCGCTGATATCGCGTCGTCGATAGCCCATCGACCGCAGGATGGCGATCTCCTTCATCTTCGAAAGCACCGTCATGGTCAGGACGTTAAAAATGCCGAACCCACCCAATAAAATAACAAGGGAGACGGTAATCGCGGCCGACAATCGCAGAGTGAGGAACAGATGGAGAGTCGACTCTTCGCGTTCCTGCCAACTGGCGGCGTCGTGCTGGAAGAGGCTTTCGAAGTGACGGGCCAGGGCGGGAGCGCGGTCCGGGTCCCGCAGTTTGTAAATGATCATGGAAGCCGTGAACGGCTTGTGCAACAGCGTTTGCGCGACGCGAGCGTGCGAATACATCCGGGTCGAATCGATACTGCCAACCCCGCTTCGCGCGAGAGCGGCTACGGAGAAGTGCCGATATTGCCCACCCGGTGAAAGTAATTGCACGGTGTCGCCGACTTCCACGTTCAGGGTTTCCGCCAAGCGCGAGCCGACGATAACCGAATTCGGCTTGTTGCGAAAATCGTTCAGATTTCCGTCGACCAGTTGGCGTGCGAGATCGGTAGTTTGAAAATGAAGGGCCGGTTCGATTCCGTAAAGATCGACGGTTGCGTTCTCAAATCCGGACCTGGCGCTGAGCGTTCCGCGCAGCACCGGAGAGCAAGCGACGACGTTCGAAAATTGCCGGCTCACTCGCATGATTTCATTGGCGTCGTTGATCCCCTCGAAATACTGCCTATGCGCAACGTTTTTCTTAGAAGTCTTGTCCGGAACGAGCGAGCCAACCTGGCGCGGCTCGAAGCGCGAGCGAATGATAACCGCGCCGTTGCTGCCCAGGGTGGATTGAATAAAATACTTGGCGAAACCCTGTGTTTGCGCCTGCGTGCAGATGAAAAAGGCAACGCCAAAAACGACTCCGCTCAGACTGAGGAACAGCGCGCGTTTTCGGTGGCTGAGAAAACGCAGCGCAATGTAGAGCGGCGGCGTCACTTTCCCGCAGGACCTTGGCCCAGGTCGATGACTCGTTGACGAACAGGCCGGCCGGGTCGTAACCGATCCTGATCCGCCACGACAACATGATCGCCTTCCACTACGCCGCTCATCGCTTCGGTGAAATCAAG
>JBEEGU010000287.1:0-6880 GCA_041167025.1 Verrucomicrobiota bacterium | reverse complement strand
ACTTTGGTCAGGTCAGTCAAACCGGTGTTGTCTTCCATATGCTGAGTGCCGTGGGCAGCGCGGGACGTCTCGGACTGACTGCGGTTGGCAATTCGCCAGAAGAAGCGCAATCCATTTTTGACGAAGCGACCCGTGTTCTGGACGAAGAAGCGCGCTTAGACGATCTCTAAAAGATTACATTGAAAAACGTCGGGTCAGAATCCTGGTTGCGTGTCTCACGTCGACAAGCATTGCGGCCTGTCCGCCGGAACGCTAAGTTTGCGTCGCTCCCGCTAATTTTGCCATGGCCATCCGAATCCTCGTCACCGGCGGCACCTTCGATAAGGAATATAACGAACGCACCGGAGAACTCTTTTTTAAAGACACCCACATCGCGGAGATGCTCAAGTTGGGACGATCGCGGATCGAGGTCACCATCCGCACCGTGATGATGGTCGACAGTCTGGAAATGACCGATGCCGATCGCGCGCTCATCGTACAGAACTGCCTTCAGTCGGAGCAGGATCGGATCGTAATCACTCATGGCACCGATACGATGCCGGAGACCGCCGCAGCAGTGGCTCACGCTGTTTCGAGCAAAACTGTCGTCCTCACCGGGGCGATGATTCCCTACGCCTTTGGCAGCTCGGATGGACTTTTCAATCTCGGTAGCGCGCTGTCGTTCGTGCAGGCACTTCCTCCTGGTGTGTACATTGCCATGAACGGCAAATGTTTTCCCTGGAACCGGGTCCGGAAAAATCGCGAGCGCGGCGAATTCGAGGAGATTTCGCCTAACTAGAAGAGTCTGGTGCCGCGGTCATTCAGGGTGGAATAATCCCCTACCCTAAGGCGAAGTAAGCAGCATCGTGGAGGCACGCGCCGTCGTGTCCCATTTTCTTCGTTCCCTTCTCTTCAAATCGACACCTGTCCCCTTCGCAAAGGAACGAAGTCGCCGCGGTGACTGTTCTCTGAGTTTTTCTAATTTGAAACTCGCTTAGCAAATTGCCTCGACTGAAAGCGTCCGCGGAAGCGATTATCCAGCGTGGCCAAGAAAAGCGTAGCTGCTTTAATTGTCGAGACCCTCGCCCAAGCCGGCGTCGAGCGGATCTACGGACTGTGTGGTGATTCACTTAACGGAATCACCGATTCCCTTCGTAAACAAAAACAAGTCCAATGGATTCATGTGCGGCACGAGGAATCGGCCGCGTTTGCGGCCGGTGCAGAAGCGCACCTTACCGGGCGTCTCGCGGTTTGCGCGGGTAGTTGCGGCCCGGGCAATCTCCATCTGATCAACGGACTCTACGATTGTCACCGCAGTCGTGTTCCGGTCGTGGCCATCGCCGCGCAAATTCCCAGCCAGGAAATTGGGAGCGGCTATTTTCAGGAAACGCATCCGGAACATCTCTTCGCGCAATGCAGCCACTATTGCGAACTGGTCTCCCACCCGGAACAGATGCCACGAGTTTTGGAGATAGCCATCCAAACCGCGATCGCGCGCCGCGGTGTTTCCGTGGTGGCCCTCCCCGGTGACATCGCCTTGCGCGAAGCCGTTGCCGAATGTCCCCGCCTCACATTTCCGCCGCCGCAACCGAGGGTTTCTCCCTCCGACGAAGAAATCGTAAAGCTCGCAAAAGTCCTCAACGATTCGGAAAAGATCACCATTCTGGCCGGGGCCGGTTGTGCCGGCGCGCACACGGAACTCATCGCCATCGCCGGAAAATTGAACGCGCCGATCGTGCACGCGCTCCGCGGGAAAGAATTCATCGAATACGACAACCCGTTTGATGTCGGCATGACCGGTCTCCTCGGATTTTCGTCCGGTTATCACGCGATGATGCATTGCGACACGCTCCTGATGATCGGAACCGATTTTCCTTACCAGCAGTTTTTCCCGAAAGATGCGACCGTGGTACAGATCGATATTCGCGGCGAACAACTTGGCCGCCGCACCAAGGTCGATCACGGCATCGTCGGCGATACTAAAACGACATTGCGCGCCCTTTTGCCGCAGCTCAAACAGAGCGGCAGCGACGAGCATTTGAAATCCGCACTCGAACATTATCGGAAAGCGCGGAAGGAACTGGACGAACTCGCCACGCCGGAGCGCGACAAGAAAGGGAGCCATCCCCAATTTGTCACGCGCGTCTTGAACGAACTTGCCGCACCGGACGCGATCTTCACCTGCGACGTCGGCACGCCGACGATTTGGGCGTCGCGTTACCTGAGCATGAACGGCCGGCGGCGTCTGATCGGGTCCTTCGTTCACGGATCGATGGCCAGCGCATTGCCACAAGCGATCGGGGCTCAGCTCACTCACAAAGATCGACAAGTGATCTCGATGTCGGGTGACGGCGGTCTGGCGATGCTCATGGGTGATCTGCTCTCGCTTCGACAGCATCAATTGCCGGTCAAAATTATCGTCTACAAAAATGACGCGCTCGCCTTTGTCGAATTGGAGATGAAAGCCGCCGGCCTCCTCGAATTCGGAACGGATCTGCAAAATCCCAACTTCGCCAAGATGGCCGAGGCGGCTGGCATGCTCGGTTTGACCGCCGAATCATCCGACCAAGTGCGGCCCATGATCGCACAGGCGTTGCAATACGACGGGCCGGCACTGGTCGAAATCCTCGTTCACCGACAGGAGCTTTCGATGCCACCTACCATCACACTTGAACAGATGACGGGCTTTAGTCTGTTCGCGCTCCGGGCGGTTCTCAGCGGGCGCGGCAACGAGATTATCGATCTTGCCAAAGTGAATCTCCTCCGCAAATGGCTCTCGTAAGTTGCCTCCACATCGGACATCTGACTCTCGACATCTGTCCATAATCTTTGTCCTATCCACTCGCCACTCCCCCATCGCCATACTTCGGTCGCAAAAAAGATGCAAAAACAGAATGATTTTTCACGCCGGCACTTCATCAGTGCTGCAGGGGTCTTGACGGCTGGGTTGTGGCTGACTCCACGACGGCTCTTCGCCGAAAGTGAAAATATTGTGCTTACTGCGCGTCAGCATGCTGAGACCGCTGCCATCGCCGTTCAGTCCCTTCGCGGAAATGTGACCGCGCTGATCGGCTCGGGGGGAAATATCGCCGTCCTTATCGGAAAAGACGGCAAAGTGATTATCGATTCCGGTTACTCAACATCCCGCCCCAAAATTACCGACGCCTTGGATAAATTGAGCCCGGACCCAATCAAACATCTCGTAAACACGCATTGGCATTTCGATCACACCGACGGCAATGAATGGATGCATTCAGACGGCGCGACGATTCTTGCCCACGAAAACACGCGAAAGCATCTTTCCACCTCCACCCCCGTGGAAGCCTGGGGTTTCACTTTTCCGCCAGCGCCCACCGGCGCAATTCCGGCCGATGTCTTCGAGAAGGATAAAACACTGCATCTTAATAGTACCGCTATTGAGCTCTCATACTACGGCCCGAGCCACACCGACGGCGATATCTCGGCTTACTTCGTTGAGGCGGATGTGCTGCACTGCGGCGACACTTGGTGGAACGGCCACTATCCTTTCATCGATTATTCCACCGGCGGGAATATCAAAGGAATGATCAAAGCGGCGGAGACGAACCTCGCCCGGGTCACAGATAAAACCATCGTCGTTCCAGGCCATGGCAAAATCGGAGGGAAACCGGAGCTAACGGAAGACCGGGACATGCTGGTCACGATTCACGACCGTGTCGCCGCGCTCAAGAAAGAAGGGAAATCGCTCGATGAAACCATCGCCGCGAAACCGACGGCAGCCTACGACAGCAAATGGGCTGGCTCTTTCATCACTGGTAACGTTTTCACCAAATTGGTTTACGCGGGAGCCTGACGCGCCTCGATTGCGGATTGCGGATTGCTAATCGCCGATTGATCCCTCTTCTCACACTGGGCGTTCGGCGTTGGACGTTCGGCGTTCGGCGTTTCTGCCGGATCCTCAAAACGCTTCCTTATTCACCACGTATGGCATCTTCGTCGGATCACCGCCGTAGTTCTTTTCCAGCACATCGATCACTGCCTGAGCAGTACGCCCTGCCATGCCTTTGTCGGGATCGACCGAGAGTCGCGTGATCTGTCCGCCACTGGCGAAGTGATGAAACAGCCGGGTGCGGTCGGCGATATCCGGATCGAGGAGCGGCGAATCCGGCGGTAGAGGCTCTTTCTCGAAGACGTCGAGCGCCGCTCCCGCAATGACTTTGTCTTTTAGTGCCTGGGCGAGGGCCTTCTCGTCCACGACCGGACCGCGTGAGCTATTCACCAGGTATGCCGTCGGCTTCATCAGCTTAAGCGTTTTCTCGTTGATAAGGTGGTAGGTCGGCTTGTCGGTTTCGCCTTCACGCAAAAGGGGCACGTGAACGGTCACATAATCGGCGCTGCGCATTGCTTCCTCAAACTCCACGTACCTGATCCAGGTCTTCTCCTTCTGGATACCCTTGGCGTGGCGCAGATCCATCAATTCCTGGATGGAAGCGATGTAGTCCTCATTGTGATACGCCGGGTCGTAACACAGCATGTTCATATCGAACCCCGAGCATTTCTTGATCATCGCCAGGCCGATGCGGCCGGTGCCGATGATGGCGATCGTCTTACCTGTGACCTCGTCGCCAAGGAAAGGCAGGAATGGGTGCCAGGACGGCCACTTCTGGTCACGCACCAGTCTTTCACTCGCATACATCTTGCGCGCCAGCATGCCGAGCATGAGAAAAGCGAACTCTGCCGTTGCTTCCGTAAGGACGTCGGCTGTGTTCGTGAATGGGATCTTATATTTGTTGGCGTCAACGCGGTTGATGTTGTCGAAGCCGACCGCAATCTGCGCCACGACCTTGAGCGAGTTTTTGCCTGCTTCAAAGATCTCAGCATCGATCGGATCACGGAGCGTGGTAATCAAGCCGTCGATGCCGCTCTTCACTTTTTCGACGATCAATTTTTTCGGTGGCGCCTCGGGACCCTGGAAAACTTCGAGTTCGTACCCGCGTTCACGCAGACGGTTCTCGGCCGGATCGCCGATGCGGGATGTGGCAAAGATTCGTTTCTTGTCGGTCATGGTGCTGAATAGTTATCAGTTATTAATAAACGCGCCTCGCGGCTTTTGCTATTCGCCTGAGGACCGATTCGCTCGCCTTCTCTCAACCCTCAACTATCAACTCTCAACTTTCCGCCCTACAGGTTCTTCTTTGCCCAGGCCCCGACGCGATCGAGCGCCTTCTCGATGTTCTCGATCGAGTTGGCAACGCTGAAGCGCAAATAGCCTTCACCGAAATCGCCGAAGGCGGTCCCGGATAACCCTGCCACGCCGGCATCGTCGAGCAGCGCGTCGGCCAATTTCTTCGATGGCCATCCGGTTTCCTTGATGTTGGGAAAAACATAGAACGCGCCCTTGGGTAACCGACACGAAAAACCTTTGATGTTGTTGAGACCGGCGACCATAACGTCGCGTCTTTTCTTAAACTCTGCGCACATTGCATCGACTGACTCCTGCGGCCCGCGGAGAGCCTCGATCCCTGCGACTTGCGTAAAGCTGGCGGTGCAGGAATTAGAATTAGTCATCAATCTTGCAACATGCGTCGCCAAATCCGCGCGCATGACGCCGTAGCCCATGCGCCAGCCGGTCATGGCGTAAGTCTTGGAAAAACCGTCGAGCAAAATGCAGCGCTCCTTCATTCCATCCACGGACATGATAGAATGGTGTTCACCCTCAAAGATAAGGCGACTGTAGATTTCGTCCGTCAGCACCATGATGTTGCGATCGCCGATAGCGCGCGCGATGCCGTCAATGTCGTTCTTCGTCAGCACACCGCCGGTGGGATTTTGCGGTGAATTCAAAATGATAAGCTTAGTGCGGTCGTTGATCAGCCCGTCGAGTTCGCCCACGTCGAGTCGGAAATCCATCTCCTCGCGCAATCGGATCGGCACGGCTTTGGCGCCGACGTAATTGATCATCGACTCGTAGATAGGGAATCCGGGATTGGGATAGATGACCTCATCCCCTTCTTCAACTAGCGCAAGGATGGTGAAGAAAATGATCGGTTTACCTCCCGGGACTACAACCACTTGTTCGGGGCTTGCGTTTATCCGTCGCGTCTCACTTACGTACTGCGCGATCGTTTCGCGCAGTTGCGGCAAACCGGCCGAAGGCCCGTAGTGAGTGAACCCCTTATGCAGGGCGTCGGTCGCTGCGCCGATGATGTTGCCCGGCGTATCGAAATCCGGCTCCCCGATCTCGAGATGTACAATGTCGCGGCCGGTTGCCTCTAGCGCGCGTGCTTTCACCAAAACTTCGAACGCGGTCTCGGTGCCGAGACGGGCCATCCGTTTGGCGAGGCGGAGATCGAGGGCCTTAGTCATGGCGGTGAATCGGCATTATAGCGCGGTCAAGTAACTTGTCTTTTAAATACCAACTCCCGGCACCCTCTGATCCGGTGACCGACAGATCCGCCGTAGCGAACCTTCGCCTGCTTTCTCGTGGCTCCGGTTCGGGTTTCACCGCATCATAAGCCGATTACGATGTATGATCTCGCAGACCATTTACATGACAGCGCCGAATCCTTTTCGGGATCGCACGTTTTTGATGTCCGCTTCGGGCCGGGTTCCAATCAACTCTTCGTTAGGTCCCTTTGTGTGCCCAACGCAGCTTGGCCGGCGCAGACCGCAAGTTCGCATTTCGTTCCACGACGCTCGGACGAATGACTTCGTCGGCAATTTTCGCATAAAGCTTTTCTCGTTCGCCGGCAGCGAAGGATTTCTTTACCCGGCGATCTTCGCCGGAATGAAAGGTGAGAATGGCGACGCGCCCGCCGGGCCTTAGACACGACGGAAGCTGGCGCAGGAAAGCATCCAGCGCAGACAACTCATCATTTACGGCGATACGCACCGCTTGAAAAACGCGACGCACGGAAAGTTC
>JBEEGU010000286.1:0-4682 GCA_041167025.1 Verrucomicrobiota bacterium | reverse complement strand
CTGGCTCAAGTCCGGGGATTTCGGGGGGAGGCGCGCAATACCTCCGACATCGAAAATCGGATTAGTTGTGACATCGAATACCTGGAAAACTGGAATTTGTCGCTGGAGTGCGACATTATTTTGCGGACGTTAGCGCAGATCTTTTTTCCGCCGCGCAGCGCTTACTGATTTACTCTGACTTAGCCGAGCGATCGATTGCGCAAAGCTCCTGGACGAAACGTTCCATCACCAGCGGTTGGTCGAACTGACTCACATAGGTCCGACCAGCCCTTCCCCACTCATCCAACCGTGCCCGGTTCTGTGACAGATCGCTGAAAGCGTCGGCGAGATAATCCGCGCGCTTCGGGATCACGTTTATTCCAAATTGGCCCCTGCTTACCGCCTGGGCGAGGGCGCTTCCTTCATCCGCCACAGTAACGACCGGACTGGAGTGCGCTAACGTCACCAAGAGTTTACTAGGAAAAAAGGCATTCCCGGACCCGGTTTGTTGCGTGATTAGCGAAATATCGGCGTCCACCAGCAGCTCCTGATAGTCGACTCCGTGTTGTAGCGGAATCATCGATACGTTTTCGAGCCGCCGGTCCCGAACGCTTTCTTCGAGCGCCTCGCGTTGTGCCCCATCGCCGCACAGTACAATACGAATATTTTTTTCGCCCGAGAGCAGCTCCGCCGTATCGAGAAGAATATCCAGCCCTTGTTTGACGCCAAGATTACCAGCGTAGATGGCTAGAAACTCATCCGAGCGAAAGCCATGTTTCGCCCGAAACCTGCCTGGAGCGGGGATTTTTTCTGGATTCGGGACGATTACCGTATTCGGAAAGAGGAGAAGCTTTTTTTCCGGAACGTCCTTGCGGCGAAAAGCGTCCAGGATCTCCTCGCTAATCCCGGAGACGCGGGCGGCGTGCTTATAGGCAAAGGCTTCCAGCCGATATAAAGCTCGAGTGAGAAGTCCCGGTGCAAGCATTCCCAGGCCGACCGCGGCATCGGGTTGCAGGTCCTGAACATGAAAGACGAACGGCGCGCGTTTGATTTTGGCGACGAACCACCCTGCGGCGCCGAGCAATAGCGGCGGGGAAGGAATAAAATAAATATCGGCCCGCTTCAGAAGCAGTGCCCGAATCGTCGAGGTCAAGACGAAAGTGCCCTCATGCAGAATTCGTTTCCAAGCGGAGACGCGGCGCGGAACGTAATGCCAGCAGCGATGCACCGGCACGCCGTTTATTTTATCCACTCGGTAGAGTCGATTTCGATCCTCGGGATTTTTTCGCCATGCCGGGTAGTAGGCGAACGTTGTCAGCATTTCGATGTCGTCGCCCCGGCGTTGCAGGAATTCGCAGAAAGCGACATTGTGCGGAGCGATCCCGGTTATTTCCGGCGCATAATTGATGCCCCAAACGACTACGCGCATCGGTGCTTCAAACGTCGCCAGGCTTTGAGCCGCGTCGCAGCTCGTAGGTTTTTGCAACCGAAAGGAATTCGTAACAGGCGTGCAGACGCGCGAAATAGTACCCGTCGCGGCCGTCGAGAAAACCCTTTTGCCATATGTAAATATAAAGAAAGCGCAGCAACGGCCGAAAGGGAAGATGCTGGGAAAGCCTCTTCAATTGGCGGCGGCGCCCGACGTGGGCACTGCTCAACTCGGTCGAACTGCCCGATAAAAATTTGTCGGCCGCGACGCGTGCCTCCCAATTGGAATATCGATTATGCTTTTCGATAAAGATATCGATCGACGGAAACGCATAATGGTCCATTTCCACACGCAAGCGGCCCGTCGGCCCCTGCACGATGACATGTTCGTGGACTTCGTTGTCTCCGCTATTTGTTTGCGCGCTAGTCAGGCGTTCATAGCGGCCGCTAGCGTGCCGGAAGAGACGGAGATTCCAGTTTGGGTAATACGAATGCCGAAGCCATCGACCAAGAAAGAAAAAGCGCCGATTGATCCAGTAACCGGCCAGACCCTTGCTGTCGGATATGGCGCTTCCAATCTCGACCGCAGCGTCGGGCGGCAATACTTCATCCGCGTCAAGAATCAGGACCCATTCGTTCTTGAACGCCAGATTTTCGAGCGCCCAGTTCTTTTTTTTCGGCCAGGTCCCGTTGAAATGAAATTGCACGACTTTGGCGCCGTGCCGCTCGGCAATTTCGATCGAACTGTCCGTGCTTTGCGAATCGACGACAAAAATTTCATCCGCCCAGGGCACGGAGGCCAGACACCGAGGCAAGTTGGCGGCCTCGTTCCTGATCGGCACGACAACAGAGACGGGCACGCTTGAAGTCATCTCGTGTGCAAAACCCGGCACGGATTGCCCGCGGCAACAACATTCTCGGGGACGTCTTTGGTCACGACCGCACAGGCTCCGATCACACTTCTTGCGCCAATGGTTACCCCCGGCAAAATGAATGCGCGCGCACCCACGAAAGCGTCTTCGCCAATCGTAATTTTTCCGATGACAAGCGGCAGGCTAGCCTGATTGAAGTCGTGGCTGCCGGTGCTGAGATATGCTTCTTGTGCCACGGTCGCGCGCGCTCCGATTTCAACAGGTCCAAGGCTGTAAACATTGGCCCGGTCGCCTAAACAGGCGCGATCATGCAGGATAAGGTTCCAGGGAATTGCGATCCGCGCACGCTGGTGAACGAAGGGATTGCCATCAATCTTCGCGTCAAAAACACGCAGCCAAAACAGTCGCCACGGGTTGAATGGTTTCGGCGTCCAGACACAGAACACGAACCAACAGCATTCCCAAAGTATCCGAAGCGCGCGTTCACTTCCGGACCAAGGTGAATCAAACGCCGATTTTTGTTCTGGATTAACTTGTTCCGCCATGTGATTTGCGCGCGAGCGATTCGAAGTCATTCAAGAATTGATCAGCCACCCGAGCAACCGAATAATCAAGTGACTTGCGATAACCTTGTTCGGCCACGCGCGCGAGCAATGTTTCATTGGCGGTAATATTTTCGATCTTTTCCTGCAGGGTCGCACCGGGATCGTTAGACCGATGATCGAATAGAAATCCCGTTTCCCCGTCTCGAATGAAATCGTGGAAACAATCGAGGTTGGAAACGAGCACAGCACAGCCATGCGTCATCGCTTCCAGGGGCGCCAGCCCAAAGGATTCCCCGCTTTCAGCCAGTGACGGATAAATAAAGAGCCGAGCCCTGCGAAAGGTTTCCTCGAGCAAAGCGGACTCAAAAATCGGCCCGGTAAAGGTTACTTGGTCCTTGGCCTGATCCGCCATCTTTTGCAGACCCTGGAGGTAAGGTTCGCCTCCGCCGCCGAATCTGCTTTTGGTGGGTCCTACAATCATCAGTCTCCAGCTAGCAAAAACAGTGCGCGCGTGGCTCACGAAAGCTTCCAAAAGGATATGCACTCCTTTTTCGGGGTGAACACGGCCGACAAAAAGGATGATTTTTTCTCTGTGATCGATTGACGGCGGCGCTGTCCCTGTGGCAGGCGCCGGATAAGGAATGACACTTATTGTAGATTTGAGTTGTGGCACGGACGCCGCGATCGCGCGTGCGACCGCTTGCGACGGCGCCTGCAACCGTGCTGCTCCTCCATAAAACCGCATTTGCCATTTCGGAAAGCGTGCAACATGCACGTAAACTGCGCCACGATTCGCGGTGCGTAATAAGATCGGCAGCCAAAATGTGTTGGTCACGATGACGTCCGCCGGCGCCAAAACGGACAGGGTTCTCCAGGAATAGACGAGGTCGAGGATTTTCAACCAAATGAGGGAACGCGGCGTGTCGAATCCGGATATGCGCACATGGCGCACATTTTCCAGAACCTCCTTTTGCGGAAATTGCGCTACTTTTCTCGAAACGAGGACCACTTCGTGTCCGCGCCGCGCGAACTCGCGAGCCAGCACAAACCAAACCTTCTCGACTGCGCCTCCCATGATCGGCGGAACCGGCAGGAAGGCGCCGAGAACGATTGTTATTTTCATTGGCCTCGTGGCGGCTCGGCCAGAATCGTGAGGATCGACTCGACCGCGCGATCAATTTGGAAGCGCCGCGCGAAACTCGCTCGGGCGTTCGTCCGCATTACCTCGCGGTCGGTGGCGGACGTGGCCATCCAGCGTTCAATCAAGCGAGTCGTCCCGGCAAGATTATCACTCTCCACGTAACCGGCGTGGTCATAGTCGATTTCCCGCCAAATATTGATTCGATCTGAGATCAGGACCGGCAGGCCAGCGGCAAGCGCTTCGACCACGGCCATCCCGAAATTTTCCTGGTGCGATGGCAAAATGAAAGCTTCCGCATTGGCCAGGGCGCTTTGTTTCATTTCGCCCGTGAGCATCCCGGTAAAGACGACTTGCGATTCGATGCCGAGCTGCGTCGCACGAGAACGCAACGTCCGCTCCCAACCGACCTGGTCGGGGCCCGCCAGCACGAGCGAAACTGCATTTTCTCCGTCGTAGGAACGAGGCATGGCCTCGATCAGAATATCGCACCCTTTCTTCGGATGCAGCCGGCCAAGAAAAAGCAGAACTCGTGTGTTGCGAATTTGCGGGAACTTTGCTGGAAACATTTCCCGTATTCGAGGGGGCACAGGTTTCGGAGGATCCAGCCCAAGGGGCGATACTTTTTCACGACAGCGATAGAGCCAGAAAGAATTTCGTGCTTCCAACCGTTCCTGTTCCGAAGTGAAAATCACGCCAGCGGCATCGCGCAAAACTCGG
>JBEEGU010000285.1:0-7262 GCA_041167025.1 Verrucomicrobiota bacterium | reverse complement strand
GAATTAACCTCGTCTAAGAAAATGGTGCCAAGATTGGCCTCTTCGAACAGGCCCCGCTTGTCCGCGACCGCACCGGTAAACGCGCCTTTTTTGTGACCGAACAATTCCGATTCGAGCAGGTTCTCGGGCAACGCACTGCAATTAATCGCGACAAAGGGATGATGCTGGCGATTGCTGTTGAAATGCAATCCGCGGGCGACCAGTTCCTTACCCGTCCCGCTTTCACCTTGAATGAGAACGGTGCTGTCGGTATCGGCGACCTTGTTAATCAAGTTGTAGACATGCTGCATTTTGCCGCTTGTCCCGATGATATTTTCAAATCGGTAGCGATTCTTGAGTTCTTTGCGTAGATACGTGTTTTCCCGCATCGCCGCCTGATAATCCAGCGCCTTTTGAATGCGCGTCTGCAGCTCGTCGATCTTGAACGGCTTGAGCACATAATCCGTCGCTCCCATCTTCATCGCTTCCACCGCCGTCTCCGTGGAACCAAACGCGGTAATCAGAATCACCGCGGTCTGCCGGTGGTTTTCGCGTACATGGCGCAAAACGTCGAACCCCGTCATCGTTTCCATTTTGATGTCGGTAATAACGACCTGTGGCTGAATTGTGTCCATCTGCTCAAGAGCCTTAGACGGAGCGTTAAAAGGGAAAACCTGGTGTCCTTTTTCGCGACAAAGAGTCACGATGACCTCCACCATTGCCGGTTCGTCATCGATAATGATGATTTTAGCCATAAATCTCAGCGCGGAGAATATTTCACTTTTGAGAAAAAGAAAGCGGAAATGAGAACTTGGCCGTTTATCCCAAAATATTCGTCCCTGCCACCATTGACCAACCCACGGCTTTATCGAAAGCGATTATTTGCTCGAACACATCCGCATCGTTGATATGCGGAATAGTTATGAGATCGGCATAATATTGCGGAGAAATTTTGCCAAGAACCATACTCTGATCGAGAGCGCGGGCTGGATGAACAGTCGTCATTCTTAGAATGTCCGCCCCAGAAACGTCAGGATGTTTTTTCTGAAAAAGGCGCATCTCCCGGAAAAGACTCAGGTCGTCGTTGCTCGCGAGGGAATCGGTCCCGAGACAAATGTTGAGACCTAGACGGCCCAATCTTTCAAACGGGAAAGCCGAATGGCGGAAATATTCATGACTGCGCGGACAATGAACGACGTGAAATGGGCATCCGGCGTTTTCGAGTCGAATAAAGTCGCTCTCGGAAAGACCATTCAGGTGCGCGACAATCCACTTCGGTTTTCGATTGTGCCCAGACAGGAATCGCGTTGCCACGCTTTCAGTGACTTCCAGGAAACGACCGAGCGGTGTCGCTTGGCCGCAATCGCTCATATCACGCCCCAGTTGATGTAGAAAGTCGCGCAGCGGACCTGAGTCTTCCTGAAACATCGACGATTCCTCGTCCGATTCAGACAGATGCGTTGTCAGCAAAATGTTGTCCCGAGCTGCAACGTTCTCGCACTGCTCATATAATCTCGCCGACGCCGTGTAAGGCGAATGCGGGGCCAAGCCCCAGTGTTCGCATTGTTTTAGAGAAGCGACGGCGGTATCGACCAGAACATCGGAGCGAGCAGGATCACGAATATCCAAGAGCTCCCCGAACCACCAGGTCCGCAGCGGCGGCGGCTCCATCATGGAGATCAGCTCCGGGACCACTTCCAAATTGAGAACTGTCGTCGTCCCAAACTTTCGTGATTCACTAAAACCTGCGGAAATCGAAGCGACATAATCTCTCTCCGACATATTTTGCTTGGCTGAATTAATTTTGCGAATCCAGTCAGTGAACGATTTTTGCGGCGCGATTTTCCCGCGAAGAGATGTGTAATCGAGGTGACAATGCGCATTGATCAGGCCGGGCAGAAGTATGCTCTCGCCCAGATCAAGGATTTGGTCCGATATTCGCGCTTTGACTTCGGCAAACCTTCCAACATCCACGATGCGATCCCCCGTGATCGCGACCGCGCCGTTCTCAATCGGGGCTCCCTCCATAGTCACGAGCATGCGAGAACGGAGAATCATGTTCTGCTGTAGCGGCGGTCTCTGACCGTCGCAAATATCTGCCGCAAACATGGGCGAAATCGACGCTCGGTTATGAACCGGGCGTATTTCTGACTTTGACGATTTTCCGGCACTCGTTCACGAGCAGATTGCACGCTTCCTGGCAGAGCAATGGAATCATCGGGGAAGTTGGAAGCCCGGCCTCCTGCCCCGCTGCCTGGTCATATCCCGCATCGAACTTCGGCGGAGGAAGTTTTGTCGATGGAACCGCGCCGGCAGAATTGAGCTTCCACAAAATCGTCCGCAAACAGCCACCATTGGACCGGCAAAAATTTCCAACCAGATCGTTGGCTTGCTCGTCCGAAATACTATTTGCGATCCGGTACATCCCTGACTGTCGTCCCAAAGTTTCCCGCAAAGTCGTGGTGCGCAGCAGATCCGCTTGCCAGGCGGCGAAAACCGCTAGTCTCCCGGGATAAAAGGCATCGAGGGCCAATCGGAGGTCCGCGATATTGAGAAGATCGAGACGCCAGCCGTGGCACAAATTCGGCGCCGTCGTGAGCGGCCGATAGTTTCCGGAATCGTCAAAGCGCGCAATCGCAACAGCGTCTCCCGGTTGCTGGAAGACTCTTAACCCAGCCCGACCTTCGTCATCTCGATGGCAAATGGCGAAATCGCCCGGTTTCGTGATCAAGATCTGGCCGAAAACCAGTCGCTCGGTGATGACGGCTGCGAGGGCCCGCTCAATCGCGTCGCGCATTCGCGCTTCAATCAGCCCTCAACCGAGGCAATGCGCAATCAGTCCCGCGGCGCGCTCCAGGAACTGCCGATCTTCCTCGCCAAAGGCATTCACTTTTTCGCTTTCGGCATCGAGCATGCCCACGATTTGCCGGTGCTCATTCATCATCGGAACGATAATCTCCGAGCGGGTGGTGTGAAAGGTCGGCAAGTATCTCGAATCATGACGAACATCGCCGACAACGACCGGCTTGCGCGATTCCAATGCGGCACCGCAAAGTCCCTGCGTGATGGGGAATCGCGGATAAGCAGGTGGCTCTTCGTCGCTAGCCGCCAGAATGACAAACTCCTTCTTCGTAACTTTGTAAATACCGACCCAGCGGTAATCGCGTGCCGCGCGAATCATTTCCGCAACCTGCTGCATGCGCTTGGAGCAGGCCCCAGCCAGGACAAATCCTCCCAGCGCTTGCAATTCTTTAACCGTTCCCGGTTTCATCATCGACAGGTAATGTCAGGCCGAAACTTCGGCAAGCCAGCGCTCATTTCAAATTTCGCGATCAAAGGCTTTCGCCTGGTCAATGATGATGTCCGCGATGTGAGGGTCCGTTCCTATGGCGGAGGCATAAAAGAGCGCCCGGTCGTTCACCTGGTAAGGATTGCGCCGAAACACTTCTTCACGATTTGCTCGGGCGCCGTTTGTGGTCTGGTCCGCGACAATTCCAAGGAGGGCCGGGATATCTTCGTAGCTGTGTAGCCCGTCTGAGATAAAGAACGGCACCACCACCACGTTTTTCGCCGTTGTGAGTGCCTGCCAATCCGACACCAGCGGCGCCTCCTCCATATACACATTCAGGACTGCTGCGTATTCGCCAACGCCCCGGATTTTCTCGGCCTCACGTTTGGCCGCCGCCGCGCTGTTTTCATTCAGGTCAGTTCCATGCGCAACGATCAGCAGTGCGGTATCGGCCGGCGCGACGTCGCACGCTACCTCCTTGGCGCGACGCAGAAGAAGTTCGGTTACGGCGGGATGATTTCCGACCGGCGCACAATACTTCCAGATTTGGCCGTTTCCCCGAGTGGTAATAGGTCCGCTCAGCTCGAGCTCACGCGGGATGACCGTCTGCGTAAAATAACCTTCACTGATGAAATTGGGAACGACATAGACGTCCCGCACTATTTCGGAGTCGAAAAGAAACAAGGCGTCGCGCAGGCTGGGTTCTTCTTTCCAAAACGCGCAACTAACCTCTGCGAAAAGCTTGCGGCGCTGAATCTCGGCGGCCTGAGTCCGCGTCGGAGCGCTCGAATCGGGATTGACTGTGGAACCATGGCCGACAATTAGAAGCGCGCTGTGTCTCGGCGAAATCATGCGAATCAGAAAACGTCCAACGCTCAACGCCCAACGTCCAATATTGAATTTCAGAAGCGAATCTCGAATGCCGAATGTTGGGCGTTGGACGTTTGCTTCTCCGTTGTTAAGCTTCTGAACTATGCGCTTTCGTACCTACAAAAACACCGATCTGAAAGTGAGTGAGGTTGGGTTTGGACTCTGGACTATCTCCACCGGTTGGTGGGGGAAGTTTACCGACGGCGAAGCCATTGCGCTCATGCACAAGGCGTTCGATCTCGGGATGACTCTTTTCGATGCAGCTGATACCTACGGGAATGGCCTGAGCGAGGAGCTGATCGCGAAAGCGTTTCCGAAACAGCGCGATGAAATCGTGATCGCGACCAAGGTGGGTTACGATTTTGTCACACATGGCGAAAGTCGCGGGCGCGGTCAGCGTGAAATCCCGCAGGACTTTTCGCCGGAAGCGATCGAGCGCGCGACCGACGCAGCTTTGAAACGATTGAAGACAGATCGCATCGATCTTCTTCAGTTGCATAACATTCGCATGGACCAGGTTTACGATGACGCGTTATGGACTTCCTTGGATCGCTTGCAGGCGTCCGGAAAGATTCGGTATTACGGGATTGCGCTCGGCCCTGCGATCGGCTGGCTTTACGAAGGAGTGAATTGCATTAGGGAACGCGAAATCACGAGCCTCCAGCATATTTACAACATGCTCGAACAACATCCCGGCCGAGCGATGCAGGATGCCGCGACCGATGCGGGAAAGGACACCATGTTTCTCATTCGGGTGACTCATTCGTCCGGAATGCTCGAAGGGAAATACACCGCTGAAACCACATTTCCGCCTACGGATCATCGGAGTCATCGCCCGCGCAGCTGGTTGCTGAATGGCGTGAAGAAAATTGATAACCTGCGTTTCCTCGAAACCTCGCAGCGCACCCTCGGTCAAGCCGCTTTGCAGTGGTTACTGGCAGACGATCGGGTCGCATCCACGCTGCCAAACATTTACAATGAAGAGCAACTCGTCGAGTTCGCCCAGGCACCCGACGTCGCATGTTTAACCGGCGAGGAGCTCGCCCGGATCGACGAGCTTTATTCCGACAATTTCGGCCAGGAAGCGGAAGAGCCTAAGTTCAAAGGAACGATGGAGCCGAAGGAAAGCGCAGCTGCCTAGGTAGCGGCGGTTCACTGAACCGCGGCGATTGGGGTCAATCGCGTTCTGTTTTAGTTTTAATCTGACTCGTCTTCTTCGACCGGTTGTGCACGACGTACCGTTATCGGTCCCTGAGGTGGCTCCGACGCACGGCGTCGCCGAGTTCCGTTTGCCGTTTCCGTCTCCGTTTTATAGAGTGGTTTGAAGATATCTGCGATCATCGGCGCGGCAGCGCTCCCGCCGTGCACTTTGCTTCCCACCTCGCCTTCGTAGAGGGCCGCGAAAGCAAACTGCGGTTGGTCCGCAGGCAGGAAGCCGGCAAACCATGCTGCGGTTCGTTCTTTGTTTTTAGGGCCCCATTGCGCCGTACCGGTTTTTCCCGCGACCTCTACTGCATCGAGGCTAGCCTGATGTGCTGTCCCGCCCGCACCATTGACCACGTCGATCATCCCGGTACGCAACTGGTCCATGGTTCGAGCGGAAAGATCGAGGGCGCGTTTGGCGCGCACCTGGTAAGCGCTGACGATTTCGTTGTCGAACGTTTGCACCTGTTGCACCAGCCGCGTTTGATAAAACGTTCCGCCATTCGCGACGACGCCCACCGCCTGCGCCATCTGCAGCGGCGTAACCTGAATGTCGCCCTGACCAATCGACATGTTCGCGATGTCGCCATTCAGAAGCTTCCGTCCATGGGTCGCTTTCATGTACTCGTCGTTCGGTATTCGTCCTTCCACTTCTCCGCGCAACGGAATACCGCACTTGGCGCCGAATCCCAGCTTCAAGGCCCAATCAATGATCGGCTCGGCGCCGGTCTTCATTCCGACCTGGTAAAACCAAGTGTCGCACGATTCGGTCAATGCCTGGACGAAATTCAAAGCTCCGCGATCGCCTTTTTTCCAATTGTGAAAGGTGAGATTACCTATCTGGATTGACGGCACACATTCGAACAAATCATCTGATCGAACTGCTCCGCTCTCCAGGGCTGCGATGCCGACCGCAATCTTGAAGGTGGATCCCGGCGGGTAAGATGAACGAAAGGCGCGAGGCAGCAGCGGAATATCGGGGTCATCCTGCAGCGCCTTGAACTTCTCGGCGGAAATGGAAGGAATGAAAACGTTAGGGTTATAACTTGGCCACGACGCCATCGCCAGAATGTCTCCGGTGTTCGGATCGATCACGACGATCGCGCCCCGTTTTGCCTTCGATTCGAGCGCCTTTTCGGCCAGCTCTTGCAGACGGACATCCAGAGTCGTGACTACGGTATTTCCAGGAACTGGCGGTGTGATGAGTTTTTCCGAGGTCTTCCGGCCATCCTTGTCGAACGTGAGCTTGTACTCCCCGTGCTTGCCGGTAAGGATGTCATTGAAAGTTTGCTCCAAACCCTCGCGTCCTTCCGTTTCCGGCCAGAGCGTTTCATGATTATCGATAATGCCGTCCAGGTTGCGCCCGGTCTTCCCAGTGTAACCAATGATTTGTCCCGCTAATTTTCCACCAGGATAGTTGCGGATATAAATGGCCCGCAAAGTCATCCCCGGGGGCAAACCGTCTTTCAGTTCGTCGTACTCCGATTCCTTGAGATTTTGAGCGATCTCCAGCGGCATGATGCCGCGGTTGCGATAGTGGCGCAGAATCGCTTCGTCCGAAATCTTGATCGGGCGATCCATCAATTTCTCAATCTTGGCGATTTTCTCGCGCGCGAAAGCCACAGCCTGCGCATCCGAAAAATCGAGCGGCGTCGGGAAAGTGATTGCGAGATTGTAGTTGAGCTTGTTTTGCGCAAGCGGGACCCCGTTGCGATCGGTGATTTGGCCGCGAGGAGCAGGCACATCGAGAATAAAAGTGCGAGCGAGCTTCTGCGTTTCGAACGTCGGAACAATCGTTTCCTCTTCCGCTGCCGGGCTCAAGGCCGGGACTGCGCTGGGTGATGGGAGTTGTGCCAGCAACGCGGCAGGAGCTACGAAAATCGACAACAACCAGGTAGGGACGTTTCTCCGAAACGTCCGT
>JBEEGU010000284.1:0-3097 GCA_041167025.1 Verrucomicrobiota bacterium | reverse complement strand
GAGGTCTCGGCACCGTCGTTATCGTCTTTCATGCGCAAGACAACGATTTTGTCGTGGCCTCTCGTGCTTAAATAGCCTCCTTGTTCGTCCTCCCAGAAAAGCTTGTTTTGTGTTTCCTGCAACTCGGTCGCGAATTTCAACCACTCGGTATCGAAAGATGCCTCGTAAAGATCGAGCATCGCTTGAATGACAAATGCATAATCATCGGCGAAACCTTCCACTTCCCCTCTCCCCTCCCGATAACTACGGAACAACACCTTGTTCGATTCATCGTAAAGATGAGTCTGCAGAAACGCCGCCGCCCGAATCGCCCTCTCAAGATAACGTGATTCGTTCAAAACCTGCGCACCTCGCGCGAAAGCGGAAATCATGAGGCCGTTCCAACCGGCGAGAATCTTATCATCGAGATGCGGCCGCGGCCGTTGCGCCCGAATCGAGAATAATTTGGCGCGGCTCGCGGTGAGCGATTTTTCGATCTCGTTGGCGCTCTGGTTAAAATGCTTCGCTGTTTCATCGACTGTGTGACGCTGAATCAGAATGTTCTTACCACGAAACTCGTCCTGGGGATCGCTTCCAGCCGGCGCATTGCCGTTAGGTTCAACTCCGTAGTGAAAATTGAAGATCTCCGCGTCGTCGGCAAGCGCCGCGTCGATTTCTATTTTGGTCCAAACGTAGAATGCACCTTCGGCGTGTTCGCTCTTTGGGAGAGGCGTTCTCCGAGCGTCGGTCGAAACGTCATCGAGCTTGGAACTATCAGTGCCACTGTTCGCCGCAGCGAATTCGTCCTTTGGCGGATCAAAGACCGCTGCTGCAGGGACGAGACTATCAGCGTCTTCGGCGGAAAAGAATCCTCCGTCCTTCGCCGTCATCTCGCGGCTGACGTAATCCAAAACATCGCGAGCCACGTCCGCGAATTGCACATCGCCTGAAATTTGAAAGGCTTCAAGGTACGCGATGGCCAACTGCGCCTGGTCGTAAAGCATCTTTTCGAAATGCGGCACATGCCAAAAACGGTCGACCGAATAACGATGAAAGCCGCCTGCCAATTGATCGTGCATGCCGCCTGCCGCCATTTTACGGAGCGTGATCAGGTCCATTTTCAACGCCCGTTCTGATTGTGGCGCAACTTTCAAAGTTGCGTTCTTCTCATCCGGCAAGTTGGAAACTTGCGCGAGCTCCCGTGCATAAAAGCGCATCAAAAAATTCAGAGTGACCGGGCGCGGAAACTTCGGCGCATTGCCGAAACCGCCTTCTTGCGCATCGAAGGTGCTGGAGAATTGTTGGAACGCTTTCTCCAACACATCAGAGTCGAGCGTTTCGGTCGAAACGAGCGGCGAGGCTTGCGATTCCTTAAGTGCCTCAACAATTTTGGCGCCTTGTTCGGTAATCTTGTCCTGGTTCTCTTTCCAAGCTTCGGCGATTCGCTCGAGCAATTTGCCAAAACCTGGCTGACCATAGCGATCGTCGGGCGGAAAATAGGTTCCACCTACGAACGGTTGCAAACTCGGTGTCAGCCAAACGCTCATCGGCCAGCCGCCATGTCCGGTAGTCGCCTGGACGAAGGTCATGTAAACACGATCGACATCGGGCCGCTCTTCCCGGTCTACTTTGATGTTCACAAACTCGCGATTCATGATCGCCGCGACTTCCTCGCTTTCGAAGGATTCGTGCGCCATGACATGGCACCAGTGACAGGTCGAGTAACCGACCGAGAGAAAGATGGGTTTGTTTTCGCGACGCGCTTTCGCGAATGCTTCTTCTCCCCAAGGATACCAATACACCGGGTTATGCGCGTGCTGGAGCAGATACGGCGATTTCTGCTGCGAAAGCCGGTTACTGGATTTTCCAGGATCGGGGGATATTTTGGCCGGCACGTCCGTCGGGTTCACCAATGATGTTACCGCGACCCCGCATCCTTGTCATTCCGAGCAAAGTCGAGGAATCTCATACCCTTGTCTGGAAGAAGTGAGAGATGTCTCGACTCCGCTCGACATGACAAAAACACATGGACAACACGCAGCTTGCTCTCCTCTTTCTTAGCGTCGCGGTCATCGCGTTTCTCTATTCGTGTGTCGGCCACGCCGGCGCCTCCGGCTACATCGCGGTCATGGCAATATTCGGCCTCGCGCCTCCGGTCATCCGGCCGACCGCACTCATTCTCAACATTTTGGTGGCGTCGATCGGTTCGTTTCAGTTTTGGCGCGCGGGACACTTTTCATGGAAATTGTTTTGGCCATTCGCCGTCCTATCGGTTCCAGCCGCCTACCTCGGTGGCTATTTGCAATTGCCGGCGTCAATTTTGAAAACACTGATCGGTCTCGTTCTATTGTTTTCGGCAGCCCGGCTCATTTTTCGGCGAGCGGATCCGCTCGAGACAAGGCCACCTGGTCCCGGTACTGCCCTTGGTGTCGGAGCAGGCATTGGATTTCTCTCTGGCCTCACCGGGACCGGCGGAGGAATATTTCTGACCCCAGTTCTGTTGTTTTTAAAATGGGCGAAAATTCGCGAAGCGGCCGCGGTCTCCGCCTTGTTCATCCTGGTGAATTCGGTTTCGGGATTGGTCGGATTTTTTGCCGCGAAACGTGATATTCCGATGCTGGGGCTCAGTCTCGCACCTGCCGTCATCGTCAGCGGGCTGCTCGGCTCTTACATGGGCAGCCGCCGTTTTCCGGTCCGCACGATTTCCCTCATTTTGGCGACGGTGTTGATTATCGCTGGGGCAAAATTGTTATTTACCGGGTAGGGAGGTTTTCAGGGCAATCATCGGAGCGGACGGTTCGGAGAACCGTCCCTACCTGTCCGATGGCGATTGCGGTCAATCGCCGCTACCTCAAGAATCCGCCACTACGACGTGTCGCCGGAATGTAGACGCGGCTTCCAGCCGCGTTTGTTTATGAATACTTAATGCGGCTGGAAGCCGCTTCTACTTTAAACGTGAACCGCCGCTACCTGTTCAATTTTAACTTAGGTGCGGTCTCGGGGGACCACGGATTCACCTTGTAATCGGATTCGAGGACTTTCTCGCGCTGTTCTCGAAGCAGATCCAGGAGCGCGGCAACGTCCAGTCCATGACGAACCGGGGCGTAGGGTGCAAGAT
>JBEEGU010000283.1:0-7887 GCA_041167025.1 Verrucomicrobiota bacterium | reverse complement strand
GCCTTTGGCGCGGTGCGAGCCGCACTGGGGGTCCAAGCCGGACTGGCGGTGTGAACCTGAGTGGCGATAGCATCGGTCCGGCTCGGACTGCGCGGGTCGTTGTCGCTCGTGCGCAAATATTTCTGGCCAGAAAGATAGATGCCGATTGCGAGGAGCATGCCGACTCCGGCGGCGAAGAAGCCGTAGTGCCAGCCGCAGACTTCGCCGAGTGTACCGACGATCAGGGGGGAAGCGATAACGCCGGCGTTGATGCCGAGGTAGAAAATCTGGAAGGCGTCAGCACGGCGGAGATCTTCCGGTTTATAAAGTGATCCGACCTGGCTGGCGATGTTGCCCTTGAACATGCCGCAACCGAGCACGAGGCAAAGGAGCGCAAAGAGAAACGCGGTCTCGAACGCCATGAGGAAGTGGCCGGCCGCCATGGTGAGCGCGCCGAGCAGAACGGTGCGGCGCCGACCAAGCACACGGTCCGCGAGGAAGCCGCCGAAGATCGGAGTGAGATAAACGCTGGCGGTGTAGGTGCCGAAGATGGCGGAAGCGAGAGCCTGACCCTCAAGCCCGCGGTAGAGATGGCGAAAGCTATCGAAGGCGGCGACATGTTCGATGCGTCCGGGCAGTAGGAGATACTTGACCATGTAGAGGACAAGGAGAGCCTGCATCCCGTAGTAGGAAAAGCGTTCCCACGCCTCCGTGAATGCGAGATACCAGAGTCCGCGCGGATGCCCGAAGAAATCTGGAGCTGGAATTTCGCCGGCTAGCGGCGCGGCATCATCTGGTTCGGCGGTAGCGGTCATCCGAGGAGGCAGAGTAATGAGAACAGCCGCGTCCTGTAAAGAACAGGCGGGGAAAGCTCTATCACAAAGGGGAAACTCCGCGTGGGCTCAAAACATTGAGTGGTGGCATCGTAAGCAGCTTACGATGTGCCGGAGGAGAGAACTACAGCCGGGATGAAGTCGCGCAGCGTCCCAAGTGTCTTTCCCGCTGTCATTGAGCGTTGGACGTTGAGCGTTGGGCGTTGAACGTTGCTTCTCAACTGTTCCACGCCGCCGCATTTGCCCCCGCGCGATTGCCCGTCGCAAAACATCCTTGCAACAGATAACCGCCCGTCGGCGCCTCCCAATCAATCATTTCGCCGGCAACAAAGACGCCGGGCATTTTGCGCAGCATCAGATTCTCATCCAGTTCACTCCAACGCACGCCGCCCGCCGAAGAAATCGCCTCGTCGATCGGTCTCGGCCCTTGCAGCCGGAGCCTAAAATTCTTCACCTGTTCGATGGTGCTTTCCAAATCCGTACCCGTCGTTCCTCTCCTCCTCGAAATAGGCGAGGAGTCGAACTTGTCCATGCTCTCCAACAACGCGACCGCTCCGGCACTCAGCTTCCATGCACGGTACCATTCCGAGGGCTGGTTGAGATTCGAGGCGCGCTCGCGCAAAAGATCAGCGGACAATTGCGGTTTGAAATCGATGGTCAGTGCCGGCTCGTTCATCCGGCGCAAGATCGGGCCGAGCCGATAAATCGCGCCTCCTTCCAGACCATATTTGGTGATTAGAAGCTCCCCGGAAACCGCTTGGTCTCCAACGCGCACGGTCAGATTTTTGAGAGGCAATCCCTCCGCATGTTCGAGAACAGAAGCCGGCCAATCGACTTCCCATCCGCAATTGGCTGGCTGCCAGGGCGTGATCTCGATCCCGTGTTGCGCAAGGATGCCTGGCCATCGTCCGTCGGAACCGGTTTCCGGATAAGACGCCCCGCCCAGGGCGAGCAGGACCGCTTTCGCGAATAGTTCTCGATCTTCAAAACAAACCCGCCAGCCATCCTTAAGCCGTTCCAAGCCGGTGAAGCGCGCCCCGGTTTGAAATTGAACGCCGTTCGCGCGCAACCGGTCCAGCCAGGCTCGCAAAAGTCCGGCGGCTTTTTGTCCGCGCGGAAACACTCGGCCGCTTGACCCGACATAGGTTTCCACTCCGAGCGAGTTCGCCCACTGCTGCAACTCCGCCGGCCCGAACTCTTTCAAGAGATCGCGCCAGCGTTCCTTTTCTTCGCCATAACGATCGGGAAAATTCTCGAGTGGTTCGCTATGCGTCAGGTTCAACCCCCCGCGTCCGGCGATCAAAAACTTGCGACCGAACGAACCATGCGCATCGCACAGAAGGGTTGGAGCATTCAGTGCGCTAGCAGCTTCCGCCGCGCGCATGCCCGCTGGCCCACCGCCGATGATGACAACAGAATTCACGGCGCCAACAGTACGCCAACCGGAAATTTGCGCTCACCCGAAAGAGCTTGCCGCTCTTGGCGCGTTAGACCCGTCGACTTACCGAAGCGGCAACAGTCTTCATGAAGAAAGTAGGAAGTACAAAGGGTAAAGTAGAAAAAACCAGAGTGACGTCACTTCATCCTGTCGAACGTCTTCTAACGTAGTTCCATGTCAGTTGATCGTTGAGAGTTGAGAATGGGTGACAAAGCAAGACCTCACTTCATTCGGTCAAACGTCTTCTGGAGAAGTGCCAGATCCGACGGCTGACCGAGCTTTTCCCTCGTCTGGTCGATCCACTTTTTCTCCAACAAATTCTTCGTTGGACGGTCGGACTGATAGAATACCCCGAAGACTCCTGGAAACGGCAACTGGGCAAGCTTATACGCAGCGAGCTCGTCGGTGATGTCGTGGCGGAGTTCGTCCTCTGGGGTGTTGTCCCATTTCTTTTCTTCGATAAGGGAAAACGCGCCGCCCTTTCGTGGGTTCGCCGGATCAAATACGCCGGGATAAAACTCGACGCATTCGCTCAAACATTCGATCACGCTGAACCCGGGATGGTCCATCGCGCGCTCGATCATCTGGATCATGTGATTGACCTGCGTAGCGTGCGTCCGGGCGATGAAGCTGGCCCCGGCCGATATCAATTGTTTCATCGGGTTCACCGGCATGTCGATCGCGCCGGTCGGATCGGTCTTGCTCTTGAAGCCGATCGGCGATGTCGGGGAGGTCTGTTTCTTGGTCAGGCCATAGACGAAGTTGTCCATGATGAAATAGACAAGGTTGACGTTTTTGCGCGCGCCGTGATTGAGATGGTTGCCGCCGATTGAGAAGCCGTCACCGTCGCCGCCGAACAGGAACACGTTCAGGTCGGGTCGGGCCAGACTGATTCCGGATGCGTAAGGGACCGCACGACCATGGATGAAATGCGCACCGAAACCGTTGACGAAATACGGGAAACGCGATGAACAACCGATTCCGGCGATGGTGACGATCTTTTCGTGATCGATCTGGCGTTTCTCCAGAACTTTGTAATAGGAAGCGAGCACGGCGAAATCGCCGCAGCCGGGGCACCAGGTTGGGTGGTCCGCGGTGATCGCTTTTTTGGTTAGTTTTTCGCGCGGCGCTTCGGCGGGTGGCGGAGTTGCTGTGGTTGTTTCGCTCATGGTGGGAGAATGGTTAAAGCGTGAATCGGGCATCGTTACATCGAGAATCGAATAGTGGGAACGAGATGAGCTCGTCCCTCCAGGTGCATCGGTGCGAGCCGCACAGGCGTTTTCGGAGACACGATCCGCTTGGCGTTCGCGGTGTGGCTAACAAAGTGTGGGTTTCGTCGCAGGCCATTTTATTTTCCGAGGATTGATTCTTCGGATTCGGGTTCTTTGGCGGCGTCGCGACGAGTTTCGTTTGTGCCGGCAGCAGCGTTGGCGGCTTCAGTTCCTGGGTTGGTTGGAGTGTTGTCACCGGCGCGATCGATTGCGGCCGAGACGGCAGCTTGTGCTTGGTCAGTTGCGGCCGCGGTGCCGGGATCTTTTCTGCGCGGCGGGGCGGTCTCTTTATTGGGATCTGTTTTGTCGCTCATGATAAAGAAGTTGTCACCCTCACCTTAATCCTATCCCGAACAAGGAAGAGGAAAGGGAAATGGCGTCCCCACGAAGTACTCGAGAAATGTTTGGAACGAGACAAGCTCGTCCCTCCAGGTTAGACAGACGGTTGGCACAACCGCCTCTACAGTTCTGTTCGACGTTGGGCGTTTGCTGCTCATGTTAGCCTACTCCCTGCGGCACGACATCGGCCGTCGATTGGACGTTTTCCCCTGAGGTGTCGGTGTGAACCGGGGAACTTTGCGGGGCGGTGTCTTGTTGGCCGTTCGGCGAGATGGGCGCGGTCGGTAGACCGGGGAACACGCCTTCGATGATTTCTTTTACGCGATAAGTGAGGCCGTCGGTTTTGGTGAGGCTTGAGATCTTTGGTTCGCAATATCTTGCTCGCAGGATGGTGGCGAGCTGACCAAACCCGTAAACGCCCTGGTCGTTCATCTCAACCACAACGATGCGTTTGAAGTAGGCGAAGACGTGTTCGAGGCCGTTCGGCAAGGGATGGACGTGACGCAGATGGATGGCTCCGACTTTGGCGCCGCGTTCACGCGCTCTTTTCACCGCGTCGTGAACCGGCCCGTAGGTCGAGCCCCAGCCGACGAGCAAGACGTCGCCTTCTTTGTCGCCATAAACTTCCGGTACCGGAATTTCTTCGGCCAGCTTCCGCAATTTATTACGGCGTTTCGCGGTCATGGCCATGTGCAGCTTCGGGCTGCCGGTCGGATGACCCATCTCGTCGTGCTCAAGCCCGGACAAGAGCGGATACTTCCCATCGAGGATACGGGAACCAGGGGCGACATGTTGGGTGATTTGATCGAGCGGGTAGGGCTTGAACGTGTCGCGCGCCGAAAGGTTCGGTTTTGGGTCGACCATGATCTCGGTCAAATTCGGTTCATCGAACGCTTCGATGCGCGTAGCCAGCGAGGTGTCGCTCAAAATAAATACTGGTGTGCTGTACTTTCGCGCGATGCGACCCGCTTCGATCGCGATATAAAAGCAGTCTTCGACCGTGGCAGCGGCCAACACCACGCGTGGGCTGTCACCGTGGCCGCCATAAATCGCCTGGTGCAGATCGCTTTGCTCGACGTTGGTGGGCAAACCTGTGCTTGGTCCGCCCCGCTGCACATTAATAATGATCAGCGGCATTTCTGCCATCGACGCCCAACCGATTGCCTCGGTCTTGAGCGAAATACCCGGACCAGCGCTCCCGGTCACGGCGAGATAACCGGAGAAAGAAAAACCGAGCGCTAACGAGACCGCGCCGAGCTCGTCTTCAGCCTGCACAAAAATTCCCCCGTATTTGGGGAACTCAGTCCGAAGCGTTTCCATGACCGACGACCAGGGCGTGATCGGGTAACCCGCTCCGTATCGCACACCCGCCGCGATAAGTCCGTAGGCGAGGGCCTGGTTGCCATCCATCGTGATCTGGGCGGGCGCCCCTGGCTTTTTCTCCAACTTTTCAAATTGATAATTGTGGGAAAGGATCTTCCCGACCGGATAAGCGTAGCCGGCAGTGAACGCCATGATGGCGGTGTTCGCGATGCTGGGATCTTTGCCGCCGAATCTTTCCTTAATCAGGGTGGTGAGCTTTTCGACATCGAGATGAAAAATTTTCGAGATCAGGCCGAGTACGAAAATGTTTTTGCCTTTGTCCTTGGCGGTCCCGCCGAGGGCTTCGACGGTTAGACCGGTGATTGGGACACCGACGTAAACGAAACGTTTATCGTCAAGGTTCGGCTCGACGTTGTCGGAATCGTAAAGGAGGACGCCGCCTTCTTTGAGAAAGTCGATGTGCTCCTGGTAACTGTGTTGATAAAAGGCGACAAGAAAATCGGCTTCATCGCCAGCGGATAACACTTCGCCCGTACCCATGCGGACTTGGAAAATCGATGGGCCGCCGGAAATGGTTGCGGGGATCGTCATGTAGGTCATAACGTCCTGGTCACTGCGCCCGGCTAGTCGAGCGAGAAAGGCGCCGGCGGACTGAATGCCGTCCTGGGAATTTCCGGCGAGGCGGATGACGGCGTCGTTGATGCTCTCAGGGCGGAGATCGGCCCGATCCGAGGGGGGACTGGAGTTGGGACGCGAAGTGCCATCCGGAGCCGGGCTGGCGTTTGGCTGCTCGGCTTGCTGCACAACGTTACTTGGATTTTCGGATTCGCCCATTAGCGCAAAACACTATCAAGGATGCGTGCTTTATCCAGATGCAATATCAGGGGGGATCAGCAGGGAGCGGGAAGCATGGAGCGGGGAGATCTAAAGCAAATCCGGCGCGGGGGCGGATTTCGCCAGCGAGTGAAGCAAACGCTCAACATCGAACATCGAACGTCCAACGTCGAATTCAGAAGGGGAAGGGCGGTGACGCTTTGCGGGGGGCTGCGCAGTAATTTGAGTGATTATATGCGAGTGGGTGGGGTCCTTCGATCGTCTTCGCGATCTCAGGATGATAGACGTACGGGGAAGTGGCGCTCAGGCCCCCTCCCGCATTCATCGGGGGCGATGAGTGGGACGGCTTCGCCCCGGCGAATCTTTGATCGGAGAGCCGTCCCTACCTGGACAGACGAAGATAGGCGGTTGGCAGAACCGCTGTATAGGGAGAGAAGAAAACGTCTAACGTCCAACGCCCAGCGTCGAAGTCAGAAGGGAAAGAATGGCCGCGAGATTAAGTGCCTTCCGACGTTGTCACACTTATGGCGAGCTGGAAATGGTGAGTTTGTAGAAGGCGCGTATGGCGGAAGAGAGCGGCCGAGTGTACTGGCGTTCTTCTATTCCGTTGGAAGCCGGGCCTGCGTAATCGGACACTGCCGTCCATTGTTGCAGGTCGGAGGACTCGTAGAGCTGATAGCTGACGCCGGTTCGATCGGTCGGTCGCCGATAAGTAACCGCGACCAATCCGGCGCTACTTTGAACATCCAAAATTCCCGGAATACCCGGTGCCGTTGGATTTAAACCCAAAGCGAATTCAACGAAGTTCGTAACGCCGTTGTGATTCGCATCTCCTCCAGGTGTGGCGTCCTGGCCAACTGAAATATGCGCGTTGGCCCAAGCAGCGTAAGTCAGGCGCGGCGCATCGGCCGGAAGCGCCATTTTCGCGTTCAGTGCGCTTTCGACAGCCGCGCGCTCGGAGTCAGCCAGAACGCGATTGTAAATCAGCACTTCGCCGATCGCACCCCGAAGCGTATTCCCCTGGTTCAGGGCACCGAGCTCGTAACTGGGATTGGTGGAATCGGAATTCGCTGTGCCCGTGGCGACGGACGCACCGTTGAGGTAAAGTTTCCCCACGTTGGTTGAAGCGTCATACGTCGCATCGACAAGTGAACTTTGTCCTACGGGCATCGCCGTGGGTGATGTGGCGAAGAATTGGTAATCGTGGACAAGCTGCGGCGATGCGTTTCCGACATAAAGCGCATTCATGGTCGGAGTGTTCGTCGATGTAGAAACAATGTTTCCGCTCCCGGCATCGGAAATCAGGACCCGGACAATCTTCGTGTAACTGCCGGCAGGCATGCCCGTAGTGGAACTGAGAAAGTTCCCGTTGAATATGAGGCCGGGCATCTCGCCGAAAACTTTCTGGGCGTAGACAGGCTTGTTCGCATCGACCGCTTGGGTCGCGTGGTTCGCATGGCCGCTGCTGTCCGACCACTGCGAAACGAAGCCCTTGGCATTCTGCGTAATTCCGCTTTCCGATTTGAGCCAGACATTCAGTCCGCTGGTGATCCCTCCAGGGACAGAGGTGGTGCCGGCGAAAATGACGACTACGTTCTCGGTCGTGAACCCGTCGGTGTTGGTGGTGCGAAACCGGATCTTGTGCGCACCGGACGCCGGCACGGTCCAGTTGGTCGAGATCGAGGCGGCGTCGTTCACCGCGAAGGACAAGATTCCATCAATCCAAATTTCCATCCGGGTAATTGCACCTGCCGATGTTGCGGAGGAAGCGCTAAATAAAAGATTGGAGCCCGGAGTTAGCTCGGTCGTGCCCAAAGGCGAGGCCACATTTAAGACGGGCGTCGGATCGATCACCGGTTCAGTAAAGGAA
>JBEEGU010000282.1:0-5090 GCA_041167025.1 Verrucomicrobiota bacterium | reverse complement strand
GGAGCCGGAATGGTTTATGTCTGTGGTGTTACGCACGAAATCCAATCCGCGTCATTATCTGAATCTGGCCCGATCGGCTGTTATGGCCGCGAACAAAGGAATCCCCGTTTATCGTGTATTCACTATGGAAGAAATCGTGCGGGAATCGTTTTGGGAACGGAGATTCTTTGGGCTCCTGTTCGCCATTTTTGCGGGTCTCGCTCTTTTTCTGGCCGCGCTCGGCTTGTATGGAGTGATGTCATATTCGGTGCGACAGCGGACACAGGAGATCGGTGTCCGAATGGCCCTCGGAGCGCAGGCGGTCGATGTGTTGAAGCTCGTTACCGGTCACGGAGTGCGGCTGATCGGGTTCGGTCTGGTCATTGGTTTTGCCGGCGCGATGGTTCTTACACGCCTGTTGCAAAGCGATCTCGAAGGAGTTTCCGCGCGCGATCCGCTCAGTTTTTCCATCGTCTCGGTGGTGCTGCTCGGCGTGGGTCTGCTTGCTTGTTATCTGCCCGCGCGCTCGGCCACTCGGCTCGATCCCGTCGAAGCCCTCCGTTACGAGTGAAATCATCCTACTAAAAACATGTTCGCAGAATTTCGTTTAGCACTTCGCCTTTTAGCAAAGAGTCCCGCGTTTACGCTGATCGCGATTGCCACGATCGCGCTGGCAATTGGCGCGAACACTGCCGTGTTCAGCATGGTCAATGCCCTGCTCATCCGCCCGCTTCCTTATGCGGCGCCGCAAAAGCTGGTGCTTCTGTGGGAAGAGTTTGTCGCTCAGGGCCTGAACCGCATTCCCGTCTCGGTCCCGGAGTTTCTCGATTACGAAAAGCAAACGAAGAGTTTCACGCAGATCGCCGCTTTCAATTATGTCGATTTCAATCTCACCAGCGGAGATATCCCCGAACGAATCCAGGGCGCGGTGGTTTCACCCGCGCTCTTCCCGTTGTTAGGCGCCGAACCTGCGCGCGGGCGAGTTTTCGCCGCGGACGAGCTAGGCGAGGGGCGCGACGATATGGTTGTCATCAGTGGCCGGCTCTGGCAGCGCCGCTTCAATTCCGATCCGCAGATCATCGGAAAGAAAGTCAGTTTGAACGGTCGGACCTACAATGTGATTGGCGTGATGCCGAAGGCGTTTGAATTTCCGTTGCCGTTGTTCAATGTGCAGGGAGGCCAGTTCGCCGAGCGGGTCGATATCTGGAAGCCAATCGCTTTCACCGAAAATGAACTAAAGTCCCGCGGCTCCCGCGAATATGGCATTATCGGCCGGTTACGGCCCGATGTAACGGCGAAGCAGGCGCAGGTGGAACTGGACGCGCTCATTGCCCGATGGAAAAAGGATTATCCAGGTAGCTACGGCTCGGATGCTAATTTTGGCGCCAAGGTTTATCCGTTGCACGATCAAGTGGTTGGGGGAATGCGTCCGGCCCTATGGATTCTATTTGGCGCCGTGCTGCTTGTACTCCTGATCGCTTGTGCGAATCTCACGACCATGCTTCTGGCGCGCGCTGCCGCGCGTGAACGGGAGATGGCAATCCGGATCGCTCTGGGGGCGGGATTGTGGCGCTTGCTTCGGCAGCTTTTGATTGAAAGTGTCGTCCTCTCACTTTGTGGAGGGATCGCCGGGGTCATCCTCGCGATCTGGGGCTTGGACATTCTGCGAACAGTGGGCGCGCGCACCGTACCTCGAATTGCCGAGGTAAATCTCGATCTCGTTGTTCTGGGATGGACGTTTGTGCTCGCGGTGGGCGCCGGCTTCTTTTTTGGATTCGTTCCGGCGTTGGCCAGCGCGCGTCCGGCTCTCACTGAAGCACTGAAAGAAGGTGGCCGCTCCTCAACCCAAGGCGCACATCGCAATCGGTTGCGCAGTGGCCTGGTCATTGCCGAGATCGCGGTTGCACTCGTCCTCTTGGTCGGCGCCACGCTATTAATCAGAAGCTTCATTCACATTCAAAATGTGAACCCGGGGTTCAATCCGCGGCAGACTTTAACGATGGAGTTGTCGCTCCCGACATTGAAATACGCCAAAGGCAAACCCGTTTCCGATTTCTTCGAGGAAGTGCAGCGCCGAGTCGCCGCGTTGCCTGGCGTGAGCCACGTCGCGATTACCTCTATCCTGCCTTTGAGCGGCACCAACAGCGATTCATCCTTTTTCCTGGAAGGCGCTCGCATGGACATGAACATGACGGGAGCTATCCCGGATGAGGAACAGCGTTGCGTCAGTCCCGACTATTTTCGCGTGTTGGAAACGCCGCTGCTTCAAGGCCGCTTCTTCACTGAGGGAGACAGCGCGAACGCACCGCGTGTTGTAATTGTGAACCACGCGCTCGCAAAGAAGTATTGGCCTAACGGCGACGCATTGGGCAAACGCGTTACCTTTGACGACCCGCGCAAAGATCCGAAATGGACCACCATCGTCGGTATCGTAGGCGACGTTCGGCACCGGGGGTTGGAGGAAGAGCCGAAGCCGGAATTCTACCAGCCACATGCGCAGGTGCCATATCGTTCCATGATTCTGGCGGTAAGAAGCACACAGGACCCGCGCAGCCTGATCTCGTCTGTGCGCCGTGAAGTTCTCGCTCTCGATCCGGAGCAGCCCATCGCACACGTCCGAACCCTTGAGGAAGTTGTCTCTGACTCGGTGGCTCCGCGCCGGCTTTCCGTACTTTTGCTCGGCATCTTCGCCGGGATCGCACTCGTCCTGGCGTCGATCGGAATTTACGGCGTAATGTCCTATCTCGTAGTCCAGCGAACTCATGAGATCGGAGTTCGAATGGCTCTGGGAGCACAGCGCGGCGACGTTCTGAAACTCGTTCTCACGCGCGGGCTGAAGCTGGTGCTTGCCGGGAGCGCGATCGGACTATTATTCGCGTTCTTTGGTACGCGTGCACTTCATTCGCTGCTCTACGGAGTGGGGACGTTCGATTTGTTTAGTTTCGGGTTTGTGACTTCAACCCTCGCTGCGGTCGCTCTTCTGGCCAGTTACATTCCTGCTCTGCGTGCCACCCGCGCCGATCCCATGATCGCGCTCAGCCACAACGCCTAATTATGATCCGCCTCCGAAACGTTGAACGCTGTCATCCGCTAGCCAAGGGGAAATTCTTTTATGTCCTGCGCGAAATCAATCTCGATATCGCCGAAGGTGAATTCGTTTCGATCATGGGTCCGTCCGGTGCCGGAAAATCGTCACTTCTCCACATCCTGGGAATGCATGATCACGGATGGGCTGGCGAGTATTTTTTCAATGAGGCAGCCGTTCATCATCTCAAACCGAAAGAGCGAGCGGCTCTTCGTAACGAGCAAGTTGGATTTGTTTTTCAAAGTTATCATCTGCTCGACGACCTGACTGTTTACGAGAATCTCGATATCCCGCTCTCTTATCGCAAGGTCGGCAAAAACGAACGGGCGGCCATCGTGGCCGATACCCTCGACCGGTTTCAAATCGTCGCGAAACGCGATCTGTATCCGCGCCAGCTTTCCGGTGGTCAACAACAGCTCGTCGGTGTCGCGCGCGCGATCATTTCCAATCCCAAGCTCATTTTGGCGGACGAACCGACTGGAAATCTTCATTCCAGCCAGGGCGAAGAAATTATGGAGCTGTTTAAGAAATTAAACAGCGAAGGCACGACCATTATCCAGGTCACCCATTCCGAGAAAAATGCGGGGCACAGCAATCGAGTCATTCAACTGCGTGACGGGTGGGTGGTATAGCCGGATTATGCTCGGCGATCTAAAATATTCGCTGCGATTTTTTTCCCACCGTGCCGTCGGCTTGTTCGTCGCTGTCGTTGCATTGATCGCGAGTTCACCGACTGCCCGACTGGCCATGAATGTCGATCCAATTGCCGCGCTCTGCGCTGAATAGAAATCCTGCTTATGATAAACGACCTTCGTTACGCGTTACGCATGCTCCTGAAGTCGCCCGGCTTCAGTATCATCGCCATCGTCACTCTCGCGCTCGGAATTGGTGCGAACAGCGCGATCTTCAGCGTGATCGACACCGTGCTCCTTCGGCCCCTGCCGTTTCAGCACCCGGAGCAACTGGCGATGATTTATTCCAGTGCTCCCCAGCATCCGGATGAAACACGGGGAGTACATTCCTATCCCGATTATGTGGATTTCCGCGACCAAAATCACAGTTTCACTGCCATGGCTGCCTACACCGGCGTCTCAGCCATCTGGGGAACAGGCGACGATTCGGTCGATCTTCCCGGTCTGGCCGCAACCTCGGACATTTTTGACGTACTCGGCGCGCGACCCATTTTAGGGCGCGGCTTCTCGCGTGAAGATGACAAGGTCGACGCCGCGCGTGTGGTCGTGCTTTGTTATGATTTCTGGCAGCGCCGTTTTGCCGGGAATCCGCAGGCCATCGGGCAACAGGTCACGATGGCCGGCCGGGTCTACACCATCACGGGTGTGATGCCGAAGGGATGGCAATTTCCGGTTGTCCGCACTGAAGGTGTGAATTTCGTGACGCCGGTGGGGCCGCTCTTCAGCGCTCCGGGTGACAACCTGGATCGGCGCGGCGCGCATTTCCTACCTGTCGTCGGGCGCTTGAAGCCGGGCCTCACTCTGCAGCAGGCCGCCGCCGATTTAAGAAAGATTGGCGCGCAGTTAGCCGAACAATATCCGGACTCGGACGCCGGACGCAGTGAAAACGTGGTGTCGATGCACGCCGACCTGGTGGGGGACGTCCGGCTCGCGTTGTTCATGCTCATCGGCGCCGTCAGTTTTGTTTTAGTGATTGCCTGCGCCAATGTGGCGAACCTGTTTCTGGCCCGCGCGGCCGGGCGACAGCGTGAGATTGCCATTCGGACTGCGCTCGGAGCGGGTCGACTGCGGCTCGTCCGCCAGCTTCTTTCCGAGACTTTGCTCCTGGCATTGGCCGGTGGCGCCGCCGCCATTCTCCTGGCGTGGTGGGGTATCGATTTATTGATTGCAATCGGTCCGCAAGATCTCCCGCGTCTCAATGAGATCAGCGTTAACGGAACGGTCGTCGCCTTTACCTTTATCATCGCTGTGTGCACCAGCATTATTTTTGGCCTGGCCCCCGCGCTCCGAGCATCACGCCCGGAAGTGGAGCAAACCTTGAAAGAAGCATCGCG
>JBEEGU010000281.1:0-4772 GCA_041167025.1 Verrucomicrobiota bacterium | reverse complement strand
TATCGTTGGGGTTGGCAACTGTGCCAGTTCCCTTGTCCAAGGAATCAACTTTTACCAGGGTTCGTCCGCTAACGGTGCCGGGGTCGGTCTCATGCACCGCCATATCGGTTCCTATCGACCCAGTGACATCGAGGTCGTGGCCGCCTTTGATATTGATCGCCGGAAAGTCGGCGTCGACGTCAGCCGGGCGATTTTCGCGCCTCCGAATTGCACGAAGGTTTTTTGCGAAAAAATCGCATTGACTGGGACGATCGTTAAAATGGGCTGCGTTTTTGACAGCTATGCGCCTCATATGCGCGATCAGGATCCACTGCGCACATTTCTTCCGCTCGAAAAGGAGTCTACCCGCGAGCAGATTATTTCGGAATTGAGAGATTCCTGCGCGGAGATTCTGGTGAACTATTTGCCGGTCGGCTCGGAGGAAGCCACGCGTTTTTATGCTGGGTGTGCGCTGGATGCCGGGCTCGCCTTCGTCAACAACATCCCTGTGTTTATCGCGAGCGACCCGGTCTGGGCAAAGCGGTTCGCCGACAAGAATTTGCCGGTCATCGGTGACGACATCAAAGCGCAAATGGGCGCAACCATTTTGCATCGCACAATTATCGACCTTTTCCGTAAACGCGGAGTCAAGGTGGAACGGACCTACCAGCTCAACACCGGAGGAAATACGGATTTCCTCAACATGTTGAATCGTAGCCGTCTCGCTTCAAAGAAAGTCTCCAAAACGGAAGCAGTCCAATCGGTCATGGGAGAGCGGCTCGCTGAGGAGAATATTCACATCGGTCCGAGCGATTACGTTCCATGGCAGCGCGATAACAAGATTTGCTTTATTCGAGTGGAGGGCCGGCTGTTCGGTGACGTCCCGATGGAACTCGACCTAAAGCTTTCCGTTGAAGATTCCCCAAACTCCGCTGGGGTTGCCATCGATGCCATCCGATGTGCCAAGCTCGGCTTGGATCGCGGGATCGGCGGGGTCTTGCATTCGGCTTCGGCGTATTTTTCGAAACATCCGCCCGTGCAAATGACCGACGACGAAGCGCACCGCTGCGTCGAACAGTTCATTCGCGGCGAGCGCGAGTGCTAAGAAGATTCGGAAGCAACCGTCCTCTCAATTTCGCTTCCCGCAATTCGTCCTCGATCATAAATCGTCGGACGCGTCCGGACTCATTTCTTTGCCGAGTTGGGCGGGCGGAAGTTGTTCGAGCCGGCGCCATTCTTCCTGCAGTTCGTCCGTTGAGTAGAGCAGCAAACGGCCAAGCGCAGTCGAGAACAGCCCGGCTTTCACTTCAAGGCTGGTAATTTCGCTAACCGCTTTCCAATAAGCGGCTAGCTGGGGACGGTAACGCGCGCGAAAAATCTCGGTATCGCCTGCCGAGACGTTATTTGTTTTCCAATCGAGCAAAAGACATCGGCCCATTTCGTGGTCGATCATGAGCGAATCGATCTGGCCTTCCACTACGCTGCGACTATTTCGACGCCAGCAAAATGGAAACTCAGGATGAAATTGAGTGTTATCGCGCGCCAGGAACGGTGCGGTGTTGTCGTCGCTGAACAAGTTCTGGCGGCTGGCGTTCCAGTCTTTCATCGCGGTATTTACATCGGGAGACATTGGTAATTGTTTTTCGAATGCCTTTTGCGCGGAATCGACTCCACCTTTCCAATCCAGATGCTCGAAAAATTGGTGCCACCAGCGACCGTAAAGAGTGGCCAGATTATTCTGCCGCGACCGCGTCCGTACTTCTGCTGGGACTTCCGCATCGAGCGCGCTCGGCGTCAGCTTGCGCACGAATTCCGAGGCGCGTTTCGCAGCGCGTTTGAGTTCGCCAGATCTAAACGACTCTATTTTGTCACCGTTTTTCTCCGACACCGGCGCGAAGGTCGGGGAAAGTTCGGGGACTCCATCGATCGGGCTGCTGTGTTTGTCGAATTCGCCGGAATAAGAATCCGCGTTGCGAATCAGTCGCCGAAGTTGCGCTGTCCTCGGCAGTTTCCCCTCGCTATTGGAGAAAACTTCCTGATCGAGCACGATCACGAGGGTCCGGCGCGCACGCGTCGTGGCGACATAGAGAAGGCGTTCGAGTTCCTGCTGTTGCGCTCGCTCGATCGCGTCTTTCAATTCCTTTGATTTGTCTTCCTTGCCGAAAGCGATAATCAGTTCGCCATTCAACGGCGACTTCACAAAGTGCGGATAACGTGGCGAAGGCGACCGGAGATCGCGCGCGAGGAACGGCACGATCACAGCCGGCCATTCCGAGCCTTTCGCCTTGTGCGAAGTGATGAGTTGGATTGCGTCGTCGTCGGCGGAAAAACGAACGGCGCGCGGCGTTGTAAAATCGTCGCGCAGGCGTTCGGCGAATTCCGCCAGGATCATTCCGTCTGCTTCCTCTTCTGCCGCTTGGGCGAGCAGCGCATCGAGTTCGCGCGCGAGATCGCCGAACTCCGTCGCGGGCAACTGGAGCAAGCGTTCGCGCAATTGCGTTTGCTCGACAATCAGCGTGACCGCATCGAAAAGCGCCAGATCTTCAGTGCGTTGACGAATCTGCGCCAGTGTTCGCAGGTGCGACGAAATTTTTCCAACAGCCGATAGAACCTCGTCGATGCGAAATCTCGCTTTTTGTGCTTCAGAAAACGCTGCGAGGTCGTGATCGGAGACGCCGAAGATCTCGCGAAGCACGCCAACGATTTCGTAGGCATTGAGCGGGTCCATCATGATCGTGAGAAGGGCGGTCAGCCAGGCATAGGCTGGACTATCGCCTTTGACATCGCGTTCAGATTGGATCGTCACCGGTAGACCAACACGACGCAGCGCCGCGGCCATCGTCTGCAGCCAGGCTTTGCGCGGACAAAGAATCGCTACCTCGCGCCAGGAATCGGCCGAAAGTCTTTTCAACCCTGTGTTCTTGATCCAGTTCGCCAGATATTCGGCTTCGATGCGCGCCTTCTGATATTCCTTGAGTTTCTTCCCTTGGGGCAACAACTCCTTCGCGACGAGCGGCACGCGAATAACTTTTCCGGGAAGAATGTCGGGCCGCGGCTGCAGTTCGACGAAGCGGACTTGCCCATCCTTTTCGTTCAGAATTTCACGAAAAGTTTCGTTAACGAAATTAAGTTGTTTCTGGTCAAGTCGGAACGTGACGGCAAATTCCAGACTCTCGCCGTGCTTGTGATCGACCAGCGCTTCATGAACAGCTTGATAATAACTCAAGTCCGCGCGCTCGCGGTAAATCGATTGTTGGAAATCGCCGACCATGCAGAAGTGGCCGGGCGGCGGAGGGGCAACGCGCGTTTCCATCCAATCCCCGGTCGTATCCGGCGGGCGTGTCGCTTCCAGGAGCACAGAAAATTGCGACGGCTCGGTGTCCTGCGCTTCGTCCAGAATGACACGAAAATTTTCTTCACGAATCCGCTGCGCCGCGGTCGGATGTTGAAGCAATTGTTTCGCGAGCGCGATTTGATCTCCGTAAGTGACCAGCCCGCGCTCCAGCCGAAAATTGAGAAAATCGCGTTGCACTTGTGCCGCGACGCAGGTGGCTGCGGCGCAGACCCATTTTCGCAGCGGCGCAAATTTCTCCTGCCAAAGCTGAGTGAACTTGGCGTTTGCCGCCGTGAAACAAACCGGCCAGCGCAAGTATTCCCAATCGCCGGCATAACGTTTCTCCCATTCCCGTAATTCCGCCTGTGACTTGCTGATGTTGTCGTTGCCCTTGTCCAATTGCGCGTAAACGTCCTCGAAATCGAGCGTCGGATAGGGCGGCAGTTGCGGTAAACATAACGCCGCCGAGCCCGCACGTCGGGCCAGGTCCATGAGATCGCGCGCCTGCACGAAACGCAAAAGCATGGCGCGATCTTTTTCGGGCAGCGAGAGTCCAATTCGTGTCTGGTTTTGCGCGAATTCCTGCCAGAGATCGTCATCGTCTTCGCTGGCCAACTGAAGCGGCGAAGGCAAACCGAGGTGGTGACCGAAGTCGTTTAGAAGTTTCATGCAGAACGAATGGATCGTGCCGAAGAAGGCTCTACTGAATGCGGTTTGCACTTCAGGTCGCAAATTTTCCTGGAGCAGAGCTTGTCGCGTGCGCTGTTGCATTTCATCCGCCGCGCGATTGGTGAAGGTGACAACGACTAGGCGCGGGAGGATTTCGGCGGCGTTGGTCGAACATGCGATCGATAAAACGCGTTGCGTGATCGCAGTGGTCTTGCCCGAACCGGCTGATGCGACGACAGAAAAATTGCGGTCCAGCTCGTTGGCAAAACGCGCGCGGGCAAGTTCGTCGTGCTTCACCATGTTTCCCACTCCTCTTTTTCGAGCACAAGCGCGGGATGCGTTAGCGCCCATTTGTCCTCTAAAATATCGGTATCGATTGGCAGCGTCGCGAGCGGATATGCCGCGCCGTAACCAAACGCAGGCCGAATCTCTCCCTTCATGCCGAAAACCCCGGAGCGTTGCATTTCCGCGAGATTGGCGAAGATATCGGTGTGCGGCGCAAGATCGGCAACCGACAATTGCGGCGCGACGTATTTTACTGTGAGCGAAAGAATGCTAGCGCCCACTTCTGCAGCCCCGAGCTCGCGCATTGCTAACGAGTAAAGACCAAGTTGCAACGTTATTCCTTTGACCAAATTGTCGTGCAGATCTGAGGTCTTTAGCTCTTTGGTCGAACCGGTTTTGTAATCGACAATCCAGATTTTTTGCCCGGCGAAATTCGGCGCGTCATTTTGCGCGAGCACCAAATCGACTTGGCCATTCAGCTGAAGCTCCACTTCACTGGCTATTT
>JBEEGU010000280.1:0-4659 GCA_041167025.1 Verrucomicrobiota bacterium | reverse complement strand
CCAGCCCACTGGATTCCGTAACCGCGTGAAAAGGACCGCTTCGATGAGAGCACACGCCAGGTAAAGGAAATTGTGCCCAAACTCCAACGGCCATCGGATGACGGTGATGATGTGCAGAACGGAACGTGACCAGAACACGCATATGAGAAGCAGACCTGCAGTCACGTAAGGCCAAAACACCTTGCCCTCGGTCGACACGACGTCTCGCGCGCTTTCAATGAGGAAAGTCAAAGCCACCCCTTGAATAATACTAATAAGAGTGAGCTCGATCTCCACGATCATCGAGTCCAGCTCCGAGCGCGACGTGTAGGTCTTCACCAATAAAATATGTTACTTCGTGCCTGGAGGGATTCGAACCCCCAACCTGCTGATCCGAAGTCAGCTGCTCTATCCAGTTGAGCTACAGGCACTCTCGCGGAAGAGTAGATTTGCCACTGTGCATTTGCCAGTTAAACCGGCATTGCCGATCGGGGCGCTGTCGCGCTGAAAGTTCCGCGTGTGCGAACGCGACTTACGCCCGAGCACGGGCGGCACTGCGCGACGGCAGCGACGCGTTAGTTCAGGGAGAGACGGTTAAGCTGCGAGCAGCTCGTTCAATTCGTCCAGGGCCGCGATAATTTCACAGCCGGTCACGAGCTTCTTCAGATCGTCGCAGCCGACCAGGTGTTCATCGTTCAAGATGCGTTTCCAAAAGTTTTCCGGAATGGTGTGAAGATCGGAACGAACCGAGAAGTATGGTGCGGGCTGCATTTGCAGACTCTTTAGCACCCAGTATGCCACCGCCGATCTGCGGCAGAACCACCAGATCCAAAATCCGAAACCCCAAAGCCTAAGGATCAATAAAGGAAATTAAGGGCGTCGTGCCTTTTCCTGGGGAATGGGATTTGGAAATTGACTTTCCGCCGCAAAGCGGCGGTGGGGTGGCCGACGGGACTCGAACCCGCAACAACCAGAACCACAATCTGGAGCTCTACCATTGAGCTACGGCCACCGTGAAACCTGATTTTATGTTTGTGTCCCGGGATTGCAAAGGCAAAGCGCGCTGTCACTGGCACGCTCTCCGCTGTGAGAAACGGCACCGTGGTGGAAGCCAGCATTGCAACTGGGCGCGGGTGGTTTATTGTTCGGCCACTTTTGCGCATGAAGAAAATTGGTCCGATTGTTCTCATCGGCTACCTCGTTTTGTTCCCGTTTAGCCAGATCTCGGCGCAATCGGACGATCCGAGCGAGATTTTTCTGAAAGCTTACATGACCTCGCAGCAGGGGGAGAAGCTGGAGCATGACAGCCAATTCAAGGCGGCTCTGGCGAAATATCGGTTCGCCGGAAGTCTGCTGGAAGAGTTGCGCAAGCGTCACGCCGATTGGCAACCGGCCATCGTCGAATATCGCAGCCGCAAAGTAGCCGAGAACATCTTGCGGGTGCAGGATAAGGCGTCGACACAATCGGATCTGAGCGCCGGACCGACCCCGCTTCCTGGCGCCGGACCGGTTCTTCCGGAACAATCTATTGCTTCTGAGCCGTCGATTGAAGTGATTGCTCCCCGGCCCGAACCATCAGCGACGCCGGCCCCTGCCCAAGCCAAAGCGACGCCGGCCGCAGCCCAAGTGAAAGCGACGCCGGCCCCGGTACCGCCGGCGGTGCCCAGTGACGCCGCCATTCGCGATGCCACCAAAAAACTGCAAAGCCGAGTCGATGAACTTCAGAATGAGCTGGAAAAATCGCGTGGCCGGTTCAGCTCGATTGAGAAGGAAAAAGAGACTTTGAACAATCGGCTGGAAGAAACGAGTTCGAAGCTCACCAAAGCGCAAACTGAACTGGATAAGTCCAAGACTGCGGAGCGCAAGATTCGGGACCAATTGGGTGAAGCGCAGGACTCTTTAAAGAAGAGTCAGACAACCGGCGGAAAAGATTCAAAGGGACAGGAAGCATTGCGTAGTGAGATTGCTGATTTGAAAAAAGCTCTGGCCACCGTGGAACAGGGTCGCAGCGCAGCCGAGAAACAGCGCGACGAGGCAAATGCGAAAGCCGCCAAGGCGGAGAAGGATATCGCCGGCGCTACGAAGGAGCGCGAAGAAGCAAACGCCAAAGCGCTCGAAGCTGGTAAACAAATTGCAAGCGTTACCAAAGAGCGCGATGACGCTGTCGCCCAGCTCAAAGGAATCAAGGGCAACGAGCAGCGTGTTCAGATTCTCATGACCGAGAACAGCACTCTCAAACAGAAACTAGCGGACGCGGAAAAGACGGTCCACGATCTCAGTGCGGACAAGCCCAAAAAGGAACAGGAACTCGCTGACGTAAAACAGCAGATCGTCCAATTGCAGCAACAGCTCGCGGCCAGCCAGAAGCAAAATCAGGATTTCGAATCCACGGTCGTAACGCTCCGATCGCAATTGGATGAAGCGACCAGCCAGCTTGAACACGCGAAAGTCACCGGCGTCACCTCCGAGGAGACGGCTCGCCTGATGAAAGAGAATCAGATTCTGCGGAATATCGTCATGCGCGAGCGGCAGGAAGAAGCGCGCCGTGATCAGGCAAAAAAACTCATGCTCGCTGAATTTGATAAGCTGAAAATTAAGTCGGACACACTGACCGAGCAGATTGAGATGCTCGCCCAGCCGGTGACAAAATTGAGCGATGAAGAGCTGGCATTATTACGTCAGCCGATCGTATCGATTTCGGACAACAATCCAGCTGTCGTTAGCGCCAGCTTTGCTTTCGCCAAGAAAACCACCACGACATCGCCGAAAGCTCCGGTCCCGGGAGAGAGCGAGCGCCAATCTGACGAAAACGCACCGGCCGTGGGCGGTCAGGAGACGAGCTCTTCAAAAGGCTTCAATCCAATGGTCCCCGACAACCTTGTTCCAATGGCGCGCGAGGCAAAGGAAAATTTCGAGCATGGAAAATATCGGACGGCAGAGCGGAAATATCAGGAGATACTGACCAAGAGCCCGAACAATCTCTATTCCCTCTCCAATCTTGGTGTCGTTTATTTTCGGACCGGAAAACTCAAGGCTGCCGAACTCACATTAAAGAAGGCTGTAGCCATCGCACCGAAGGATGAATTTTCGCATACCACGCTTGGAATCGTTTATTACCGACAAGCGAAATTTGATGACGCTTTGACGGAACTGACCAAAGCCCTTGGAATCAACCCCAAGAGCGCGACAGCGCATAATTACCTTGGCATCACCGCCAGCCAAAAAGGCTGGCAGGAAGCCGCCGAAAAAGAAATGCTTGAAGCGATTGCCAACAATCCTGAATACGCTGATGCCCACTTTAATTTGGCGGTGATTTACGCGACAGCTCAACCGCCGGCCAAGGAACTGGCCAAGCGCCACTACGGCCGAGCTACTTCCCTAGGCGCTCAGCCTGATCCATCGCTCGAGAAATTGTTACGCTGATTTTTTAGACCCGTTCGCCGACATTAGCACGGTCGACATGTCGGAAATTCAAACGGGAGACCTCGGGCGAGCGACTCGTGCTCGCATGCCGCAAAATTCCGGGTTTTCGAGCAACAGTTTGTGAAACCATTTCTGACCGCGAATTGGCGTTACCTCGCCATGCTCAACTTTGTCGTTGATCCAGCGATTATCGATCCGTTGCTCCCGTCGGGAACGGAAATCGATTACGAGAACGGCGAAACATATGTCAGCGTTGTCGGGTTTCTGTTTCTCGATACACGCCTCCTCGGTTTTCCGATTCCACTGCATCGCGATTTTGAGGAAGTAAACTTGCGTTTTTATGTGCGAAAAAAATCCGCGGACACATCGCGCCGAGGAGTCGTATTCATCCGTGAACTTGTCCCGCGCCGCGCCATTGCCTTCATAGCCCAGGCCTTCTACGGAGAACGCTATGTTGCCTTACCGATGACGCATCAGATCGAGCATGCCAGCGGCCGCATCAGCGTGGAGTATTCGTGGCGGCGCGGCCGGAAACATGAATTTTTGAAAATGGCGGCCACCGGCGATGCCCAATCAATTCCGGCGGGTTCGCATGCCGAATTCATCACGGAACATTATTGGGGCTACACTGGCGTTCGCGCCGGGTGCAGTGAATATCGGGTGGAACACGCGCGTTGGAAGATTTGGATGGCGGAGACCTTCGAATTTTCCGCAGACGTAGCGGCGCTTTACGGCGAGCCCTTCCGGGAAACGCTCAACGCGCGGCCACGCTCGGCCTTTATCGCCGAAGGATCGCGCGTCACAGTCGAGCGCAGGGTGATTCTTTCGCGTCGGACCACACCGCAGCAAGGCAGTTAGTTTTGCGAGAGCAATTGCCGCAACACGAAAGGCAAAATCCCTCCGTGCTTATAATAATCCACCTCAATTGGAGTATCGATACGCAACTTGATCGGTATTGAACGAGCGGATCCATCCTGACGGATCTCGAGCCTCAATTCCTGGCCTGGCTGGATGGCATCGGACAAGCCGATAATTGAAAACATTTCGGCGCCATTCAGGCCGAGAGTTTGCGCATTGTTTCCCTCCAAAAACTGCAGCGGCAGCACGCCCATGCCCACCAGATTCGATCGGTGAATACGTTCGAAACTCGCTGCCACCACTGCCCGCACCCCCAGCAGTCGAGTTCCTTTCGCGGCCCAGTCGCGCGATGATCCGGTCCCGTACTCGTGCCCGGCCAGGATAACCAGTGGCACGTTC
>JBEEGU010000279.1:0-6254 GCA_041167025.1 Verrucomicrobiota bacterium | reverse complement strand
ATCGCCGCCGACCGCGAGGACGCCGCTTTGCTTCACCGCGCCATCGACATAGAGGATGTAATCCGTCGTGCCTCCCCCAATGTCGATGACCAGAGCGCCCAGATTTTTTTGATGCTGGGTCAGCACCACTTGGGCCGAGGCCAGCGCGCCGAAAACGACATCTTCCACTTCGAGGGGCAACTCTTTGACGCAACGGATCGTGTTTTGAATTCGCGTGCGCACCCCATGGACAATGTGAAAATCGGCCTCGAGCTTGTGGCCGAGCATCCCCACGGGATTAAGCACGCCATCCTGTCCGTCGACATGATAATGCTGAATGATGGAATGAAGGAAAGCGTTCTGGGCTGGAATGCTGACCTCGCGCGCGCTGACTTTTACGTCTTCGATGTCCTGCTCGTCGATTTCGTCGCGATCTTCCGGCAAAACCACGCAGCCGCGGTTATTAAAACTTTGGATGTGCGCTCCCGCCACCGCCACGTACACACTTCGGATCATGACGTCGCTCTTTTGTTCGGCGTCGACCACTGCTTCATGCACACATTTCATCGCCGTCTCAAAATCGACAATCTCTCCCTTGCGCACGCCGCGCGAAGGCGCTTCGCCCACTCCCAGAATTTTGATTGTTCCGTCGGGACGTCCTTCACCGACCACGACACAAATTTTAGACGTGCCTATCTCAAGGCCCACCATCAAATCATTACTGGCCATCTTTCTGCTTCTTTCCTTTCTCTACTGGAATTGCGCGCTTGATTGAGGGGGACGCGGCCGCCCGCGGCTTTCCTGCGGACAACGTTCCTCCTCTTGGCGGCGAGCGAACGGGAATCGCTTTCATCACGCGCGGTTGCTCTTGTGGGTTAACTGTCTCGTTGATCACCTCAGGTGCCGGCATGGTGAAAGTGACAGGAATATTTCGCTGAACGAGCAGGTTCACCGTAGCCAGTTCCTGCTTTGAATCATCCGCGTAAACGAGAAACTGTTCGAGTCGCTTTAATTGCATGTCGAGATGATCGAAACCAAAACTGACCCGTGTATGGTTCTTGTCAGTCACGAGCAGGCAATAGCCCTTGGACACATCCACCTCGCGGATCTGAAAACGTGTTTGCATGAAACTGCCCGTGCTCAAACGCAATAACTCGAGCGCAGCAGTGGCTTCGGACGACTCGACGGTTTTCCCCGCCTCGAGCGACTCGCTCGTGCATCCGACGATGAGCGGCAGTCCCAGATATTCCGGTAACAACTTCTTTTCTTTCATCAAAACTCCGCGCGCGTCCACCAGAAAAGCCGCATCCGACGCAAAAGGATCGGAAACCTCTGTTTCGCGCGTGATCCATGCGACCGGTTTTCGCTCGACGACTTTAATGTCGATCTCGCCCGGCAGTTTTCGCACGATCTGGACTTCGTCCACCTGCGGGAGTTGCTGGAGGCGATCGCGCACATCCGCGAGGCTGACACTAAAAATATTTTCGTCCTCGCGCAGCTCCGCTGTTTTCAGAATCTGCTCGCGCTGAAGTGTGCCGTCGGTCTGCACTTCGATCGTTTTCAGCTGGTATTCGGGATTTGCGAAGAAAAGTCGTTTCGCGCCTTCGCGCGCGCCGAAATAAAGTCCGCTGCAAAGTAAAGCGGCCAGCGCCACTTTCGAAAGGACAACGAGCACGCGCCGGTTGCGATGCTGTGTCGCGCTGCGTGATCGAACTTTGACGTCGAGCAAATGTTGCTGCCGCCGCTGCCGCGAATTTGAAACTCGCTGATTGCGCGGACGCGCCCGTGGCCGGCTCACTTTCATTTCTGCTTCGCCTCCAGTCGCGACCGTGAAAGCTCGATAATGCGGAGACAAAGCGTGGGATAATCGATTCCCGCTACGGCGGCTGCTTCCGGCAACAAGCTCGCTTCAGTCATGCCCGGAATGGTGTTCGCCTCCAGCACGGTGGGCTCGCCGTTCTCGGGCAAAAGAATATCTACGCGCGAATAGACCTGCAGACCCAACGCGCGATGCGCTCGCAACGCCAAACCTTGAATCTCCTGCGTTTTCTTCGGGTCAATCTCTGCCGGGCAAACGTGTTGTGCGCCGCCTCCGGCCTTTGGATTAAGGAACGGGTATTTGTTGGTGAAATCGTAAAATCCACCCTTAGGGATGATCTCGATGATCGGCAAAGCCTGGTCACCCAGAATTCCGATAGTCAGTTCGCGGCCGGCAACAAACTTTTCGATCAGCAATTGGCGATCGTATTTCGCCGCGTCGGCGAGTGCGGAGTCGAGTTCGTTCTCCTTCTTCACAATATAGATACCGACGGTAGAACCCTCGCGCGGCGCCTTAACCGCAACCGGCAAGGGAATGGTCGGTTGTTGTCCCGCCCCAATGACCTCCCAGTCAGGTGTCGGGATGTTTTGCTCCCTGAATTTTTCCTTCGAGCGAATCTTGTCGAAAGCAACTTCGCTCGGCTCAACCCCGTCGCCGGTGTAAGCAACCCCGCGTTGCTCAAGAATCTTTTGGATGCGGCCGTCTTCCCCAAACGTTCCATGGATGGTGATGAACGCGAGGTCGACGGAATCCGGCAACGCAAAGTTTTCGTCATGCACGTCGACCTCGGTCACAGTCGCGCCTAACGACCGCAGTGCTTTGGCCACGCCCCGGCCGGTCGCGAGCGAAACATCCCGCTCCGATCCCGGGCCGCCCATCAGAACCGCAATATTTCTCCCGGTTAGCTTCATTTTGAATTATTGAGATTCATGCCTGCTCCCCTACGATCTGCACTTCGGTCTCCAGTTCGATTCCACGCTGGCCTCGCGCAGTCGATTTGATCTGCTCGATCAATTTCAGCACCTCGGAGGCAGTGGCGCCGCCGTCATTCACAATAAAGTTGCCGTGAACTTCTGAAACTCGCGCTTTCCCAACCCGACAATTCTTCAAGCCGATTTCGTCGACTAGTTTTCCGGCAGGACAGGAATCGGGATTCTTAAAGATGCATCCGGCACTTTTGGCAATCGGCTGCGATGTTCGGCGCTTTTGCTGGGACGCCTCCATTTTGCGAACGATTTCTTCCGCCGGGGCCGGTTCTGCCCGAAAGACCGCGGATACCGCGTAATTGTTCTGCAGATCGGTGACATTACGGTAATGCACGTCCAACTCCGCCGGCGTCCTTGTCTGCGCTTCACCGTCGCCATTTAGATAACGAATGTGCACGACCGATTCAAAAGTTTGCGATCCCATCGCCCCTGCGTTCATGCGCAATCCACCACCGACCGACCCGGGAATTCCTTCCATCCATTCCAACCCGGTTAGACCAGCCGACTTGGCGGCGTAGGCAATCTCCTTCAGTTTCACGCCCACCCCGGCCGTGATTTCAGAGCCGTCGAGCGCGATCTTGTCGAAGTCACCGCCGCAGGGATGCACGACGACTCCGCGTATCCCGCCATCGCGCACGAGAAGATTCGAGCCGCGGCCGATGACAAATAGAGGAAGATTCTCCTGATGACTAAATCGGATGATCTCGCCGAATGCCTTTTCATCACGCGGCTCGACCCAAAACTGCGCCGGACCTCCAACTCGCAGGGTCGTATGCTTCGCCAGCGGCTCATAGAGACGAACATCTCCGTTTTCGCCGACGATCCCCTTTAATCGCTCCGCGATCACGAGGTCGGCGGCCAAAATGGATAACTGCTCGTGGATATTGCCGGCTCCCAGGCTGAGAATGAGATCGCCGCTGTCGATCATGTTTCCCACATCGCAATGCACTCGATCCAGACGCGACTGGTAGCTCACTCCGCGATGGCCATGTTGCTCAATCTCATCGGCAATGGTCCGGCCGCTGATTCCAGGGATAGGAGCTTCGCTTGCCGGATAAACATCTGTGACAACGACCCGGTCCGCGTCATCAAAGGCGCGGCCGAATTCATGGCGCAACGCTTTCGTGCGTGAGTAGCGATGAGGTTGAAACATCGTCAACACACGCTTGCGCCCGGTCGATTTTGCGGTGCGCAACGTTGCGCTGATTTCAGTCGGATGATGGGCGTAATCATCCACCAATAGAAATCGGTCGCTGGAATACTTGATCTCAAACCGACGGCGCGCGTGCTCGAAGCGTCGGAGAGAAGCAGCGATTTTCTCAAAAGGAACCCCAAGTTCGGTGGCGAGAGCGATGACACCTAGGGCATTGTGCACGTTGTGCCGGCCGGGCACGCTCAGCACCGCTTCACCCAGTTGGTTGCCGCCGCGGTAAACACAAAAGACCGAGGCAAAATTCTGCAGCTCGATATCGGCGGCGCGATAATTCGCCTGATCAGACAGCCCGTATGAGATGGAGCGCGCCGATTGACATAATCGCACCGCGTTGGCGTCATCCGCACTGTAAAATATCGTTCCAGTTGTTTGCGCGATGAGATTGGCAAACACCTTTTCAATGGCCTCCAGATTTGGATAAAAATCGAGGTGCTCTTCTTCGATGTTCAGAATGATGCTGTGCTCCGGATGAAAAAATTCCAGAGTCCCGTCGCTCTCATCTCCTTCAGCCACGAAATAATCCCCACGTGGATCCCAGTGAGCATTGTTGCCGAGGATCGGAATCTCCGCGCCCACGTAGTGTGATGGATGCAACCCGCCCTCGCGCAAAACGTGGGCGGCCATCGCCGAGGTCGTCGTTTTTCCATGCATGCCCGCGACCACGATGCCCTTTTTCCCGCGCATGATCGCCGCGAGCGCTTCGGCGCGGCGCAACGCCGGTTTACCCATCTCACGGGCGCGGGCCAGAATCGGATTATCAATTTTAATGGCCGACGAGAAGATAATCACCTCTGTGTCCAAGGTGTCCTCGGCCCGATGTTGCCCGTGGAAATTCAGCCCGAGACGCTGCAGCCGCGCCGTTTCCTGTGTGCTGACCTTATCCGATCCGCTTACTTCGTGGCCAAGCTCAAGCAAAAGCGCGGCCAAGCCGCTCATGCCGCTGCCGGCGACTCCGATGAGATAGACCCGGTGCCGTTCACGCGTCAGAAATTTGGCGAGGTCAAGTTCAGGCGCGTGCGTCATTGAGACTATACTTCTCCATCGTAGTGGCGACCAGTCCGGCCGCGTTTTTTGGCGCCAATCGCGAACAATTTTCAGACATCTGCCGGATTCTTTCGCCATTCCCAATCAATTCCTTGATCTGCCGGGCAAGCTGATCACCCGAAAGTTCGGACTCCTTCAGGAGGATGGCAGCGTCGGCGCGAACGAAGATCTCGGCGTTCCGTGTTTGATGATCGTCCGCCGCGTAAGGGAATGGAATTAGAATTCCGGGCAGCGCGAAAGCGGCAAACTCAGCGAGACTGGCGGCGCCGGACCGTGCGATGGTGAAGTCGGCGGCGCTGTAGACTTCTTCCATGTGATGGTGAAAGGCCGAGACGTACGCGGGAATATTTGACCGCTGATAGTTGTCAGCGACCAGTCGCTCATCGCGCGTGCCGGCAAGATGAATCATCTGTACAGGTACATCCTGTAAACCGGGCAACGACTTGATCATCGTCTGGTTAATGCCACTTGCTCCCTGGCTTCCACCCATCACCAGAACTGTGACCAGGTCTTGACGCAGCCCGAGTTTTCGCCGCGCCTCATTTCGATCAATCCGCTTCAGCTCCGTCCGGATCGGCGTGCCGGTGACTTCGGTGCGGACCTTGGGAAAAAAAACAGCGCACTCTTTAAATCCAAGCAGAACGGCGCGCACCATTCGGGCGGTCATGCGATTCGCTTTGCCGGGAATCGCATTCGACTCATGAATAAAAGTGGGAATTCCCCGCATTCGCCCGGCCAAAATCGGAGCAGTGGAGGTAAAGCCGCCCATGCCGAGCACGACCTGCGGCTGAAATTTGCGATAAATGGCTCGGCAAAGGGCCAGGCTTTGTTGGAATCGACGCATGAAGCCGAGGATGGCGGGCGAATAAAGCGATGGCAAACCGATGGTCGGCAGCTTTTCGAACCGGAATGGTTGCCGTCCGGAAAGCGCGAGCGCGTCGATCTCTTTTTCCGAAACAAACAACATCACCTCATGACCGCGATCGCGTAAGATCTCGGCCACAGCGAGGCCGGGAAAGAGGTGCCCGCCCGTTCCCCCGCATGCAATCACCGCGTTCATGAACGTGGTGATTCCCATTCGACTGGTAGCCGTCCGAAACCGCGCGGGCCAACACACACAGTTTGGGCGGCCATAATTAAGAATTCAAAATCGGGAATTGGAAATTTCATCTAAATCCGCGGAGTCGTCCGCACCTGCATGGTCGTGTGCTTT
>JBEEGU010000278.1:0-3049 GCA_041167025.1 Verrucomicrobiota bacterium | reverse complement strand
ATTTATCCGGCCGGCTATCAATAGGGAAGAGGTTGAGAGTTTGTGGGTGAGAGGTGACAGTTCGACGGTCGCGTGCTCGAACGTCCAGCTATCGTGGATCCATCCATCAACTCTCAACCATCAACCCTCAACCGTCCCGCAATGATCGCGGTACGCGGTCTGGTCAAGCGGATCGGGGAACAGGAGATCTTGCGCGGGGTCGATCTCGAAGTGGGACGCGGCGAAACCCTGGCCATTATTGGCCGCAGCGGCGGCGGCAAAAGTGTGCTGCTTAAACATCTCATCGGCTTGATGACACCGGACGCGGGCGAGATTTGGATTGAAGGCCAAAGTATTATCGGGATGAAGGAGCGACAACTCGGTGCGATTCGGCAAAAAGTCGGCATTCTTTTTCAGGGGGCAGCGCTTTTCGATTCGATGACGGTGGAAGAAAACATAGCGTTTCCATTGCGCGAAGCGGGCGAGCGCGATCCGAAGATTTTGCAGGAGAAAGTGCGTGAGATGCTCGAAGTCGTCGAACTCGAGGGTGAGGAGAAGAAAATGCCGGTCAGTTTGAGTGGGGGGATGAAAAAGCGGGTCGGCCTGGCCCGTTCGATCATTCGCCGTCCCTCTTGTGTGCTTTACGACGAGCCGACCTCGGGTCTTGATCCGGTGGTTTCCGACAGCATCAATTTGCTGATTCGGCGGCTGAAGCAGCGGTTTGGGGTCACAAGCATCGTTGTAACGCACGATATGAAGAGCGCGTTTCAGGTCGCTGATCACATCGCATATCTGCACGAAGGCAGCATTTATTTTCATGGAAGTCCCACTGAAATCGAGCAATCGACGGATCCATTGATCCAGGATTTTCTGCTGGGACGCTCGGAGGGTAATGGCCGGGTCGACCGATCGAGTGTTCGGGGTTGAGAGTTCTGCCTTAGCGGCGGAGAATGGACGCTGATGAGCGAGCGCGTACGTGGCTTGGAATTTAAGGTTGGTGCATTTGTTTTCGTCGGGCTGGCAATGTTGGCGGCGCTGGTCGTTCAGTTCGGCCGCCTTGGCGAAGGCTTCAAAACCTATTATGCCGTCACGGTTCGTTTCTCGGACGCGAGCGGACTTTTGAAGGGCTCCGATGTTCTACTCGCGGGGGCGAAGATCGGCAAAGTAGCCGGTGGTCCCCGGCTGGTACGCGAAGGAAACGGAGTCGAAGTGCCGTTGAAAATTTACGATTATGTAAAAATTCCCGAAGCCAGCAAATTCACAGTTGGCAGCTCGGGCCTTCTTGGCGACCGGTTTGTTAACGTCACGATGCCTCCCGGCAAACCGGATAAATTTCTGAAGACGAATGCACATATTAGCGGCGCTCGCGAGACGGGCATCGATGATTTAACGCGTGAAGGCGGGGCATTGGTGGCGGACCTGCGCACCGCTGTGCAAAATGCAAACACCGCGGTGTCGCGCTTAAACCAGGAAGCCTTCTCCCCTGCCAACATGGAAAATCTAAAAGTGAGCATGGAACACTTGAGCGTAGCGACTGGTGCGCTCGCGCAATCGTCGCAGAAACTGGACGGTGTCATTGGCAGCGCCGACTTGGCAGTCGGTTCAATGAAAAAGGATGCCGATGATCTGCAACTCGTTCTGGCCGATGCGCGTAAGACCGTTCAGAGCGCCACCCGGGTGTTTCGCGAGGCCACGGAAGGGAAAGGCTTGCTGGCCACCCTTTTGACCAATGACGAAGTCGCTCAGGATCTGCGCGCGCTAATCGGCAACCTCAGGGCACACGGAGTGCTGTTTTATCGCGATTCGGCGGCGAAGACAGAAATGAATCCTCGTGAACAGAAAACTCCGCGTCGTCCCGCGGGGGAGCGCTGATGACACCCCTGCTGACAGTTAATCTGCTGCGGGTTCTTTTCGTCACTTTCTGCGCCGCGATCGGGGCCACTGTCACCTCCGAGCTCGAAGCCAATCTCTGGACCGGTTTAATCGCCGGGATTGTGCTCGGTCTTTGCATTGTGCTGATCGATCGGCTGCTGAAGGGATTCTCGCTGCGAGCTTTTTCTTCCGCCACTTTCGGTCTTCTCCTCGGGATGCTTTTTGCCAGCTTGCTCGTCGCTTCGGACGTCCTGCATTATCAATCGGAAACAACGCAGTGGACGGCGCGGCTCATTGTTTATTCTGCGTTCGGATATCTTGGAATGATGCTGGCAATGCGGAGCAACCGCGATGAATTCTCTCTCATAATCCCTTATGTTCGTTTCACGCGGGAAAGGACCGAGCAAGAACCCGTTATCGTCGATACCAACGTTATCATTGACGGACGCATTGCTGATTTGTGCGGCACCGGTTTTCTCAGCCGAGCGCTCATCGTTCCGCGATTCGTTCTTGGAGAATTGCAGACACTGGCCGATTCGCGCGATCCGATGAAACGTGAAAGGGGGCGGCGCGGCCTTGAGATTCTGAATGAGCTGCAGAAGTCTCGCGATGTCGAACTAACCATTCATGAAACTGCCGATGATTCCGACACGTCGGTTGATTCCCGGCTGGTTCGGACCGCTAAAGTCTTACAAGCCCGTTTACTCACGAATGACAATGCACTTTGTCAGGTCGCGCGTTTGCAACAAGTGCCAGCCCTGAATCTGAACGATCTCGCGCGGGCACTGCGTCCGGTAGTAGTGGTTGGTGATGAGATTGAGCTGAATCTGGTGAAAGAGGGCCGCGAACAGCACCAGGCTGTCGGGTATCTGGCCGACGGAACCATGATTGTGGTCAATCATGCCCGCCCCTTTCTCGGGAAAACCGCCACCGTGATGGTGGCAAGTGCTCTGCAAACCGCCGCCGGCCGTCTCATTTTTGCGGAGCTGAAGGAATCACGCCCGCCGCTGGCACGGCAATCCGCCTGATCGCGCCAATTCGCTCAAACGAAATAGAACCGTGCAGGAATCATGATCAGTTTGCGGAAAAGAAGGCTGGACGCCGGCAGTCGCGACTGGTCTGGTTCGCTTTGGATTTTGAAAACGCTTTTGACATGCATCGCTCTTTTGCCGCTAGGCGCGTTGGCTGATATCGCGGT
>JBEEGU010000277.1:0-6685 GCA_041167025.1 Verrucomicrobiota bacterium | reverse complement strand
GTTGATTTGCTTAAATTTTTCTTCCGCCGTCTTTTTATCTTTCGCGACATCGGGATGATATTTGCGGGCGAGTTTACGGAAGGCGGTGCGAATCTCGTCTTCAGTCGCCGTCTTTGGAACGCCGAGCGTTTCGTAATAATCTCTAAACTGCACTGCCATTGGCTCAATTCTCTTCGTTCCAGGCGATCAGTGCAAATGACGTTCCTCTCCTCTAATTCGCTACCAACACCTGCGCCGGTCTCGCATTTCGGTAAACTACTGCGTAAATTTGGTGATGCGGGACCTGGGAAGGCTCTTAATCGTCATTAGTGCGGTGACCGCTTTGATCGGTTTCATTCTCTGGAGCGGGCTCGCACCGAAATGGCTTGGACGGCTCCCCGGTGACATCCGCATCGAACGTCGGAATTTTGCATTTTATTTTCCGATTGTGACGTGCATTTTCATCAGCGCGATCCTTACTTTGATCACGTCGTTGTTCCGCCGATAAGGGGCGATTGACGAGTAGTTGTCCGGCTGTAAGAACCGCGCATGTCCCGAAAAACACGGCGGCAAGTTTTACTCATCGATCATGTGTCGCGACTGTTGCAGTGTCGGCGCTGCCCGCGAATGCAATCGACACCTGTGTCGGGCGGCCCAGTCGTGAGCGAAATCATCTTGGTAGGTCAGGCGCCTGGCCCGCGCGAACCGGTCTTGTTAAAACCGTTCGCCTGGACGGCAGGTCGAACGCTATTTCGGTGGTTCGAACAGTTTTGCGGCATATCCGAAGACGAAGTCCGAGCCCGAATCTATTTCGCCGCAGTTTGCCGGTGTTTTCCCGGGAAAGCGATCGGCGGCGGGGACCGGGTTCCGGCTCCGGATGAGATTGCGAATTGTTCGCCGTGGATGGACGAAGAAATTCACATTTTGCGTCCTCGTCTCGTTATCCCAGTCGGCCGGCTGGCCATCGTACAGTTCATACCTTGCGAGAGCCTGGAGAATGTGATTGGTCGCAAATTTCATGTCGTGCGCGCAAAACGTGAATTCGACCTCATTCCGCTGCCCCATCCATCAGGAGCATCGCCGTGGCCAAAAATGGAACCGGGAAAAACATTGTTGGCAAAAGCGATGCGGAAAATTGCCGGTCATCCGGCAATGTCGGACCTTGCAGGTCGCTCTCGATTGACCTCAATCGTGCGCTCGCCTTAGTGAGGCCATGTCCACACGCCTGCGAATCACGGTCTGGGGCGAGAACGTGCACGAAAGAGAGAATCCCATTGTCCGTGACATTTACCCGCAGGGCATGCACACGACAATTGCTCAGGGGATCGGAGAGGAGCGAGAATTCGAAGTGCGGACGGCCACGTTAGAAGAAGCTGAGCATGGACTGACCGAATCGGTTCTCGAAAACACTGACGTTCTGGTTTGGTGGGGACACGCTGCTCATGGTCAGGTGAACGAAGCCGTCGTAGAGCGCGTTTTGACGCGGGTTTGGCAGGGCATGGGATTTATCCCGCTGCATTCGGCGCATTATTCCCGACCATTCAAGCGCCTGATGGGTACGAGTTGTTCCGTTACCTGGCGGGAAGCGGGAGAAAAAGAGCGGCTTTGGGTTTGTAACCCGGCACATCCGATTGCACGCGGTATCGACCGCTACTTTGAAATTGAGAACACGGAAATGTACGGAGAACCGTTCGCAGTTCCGACCCCCGATGAGATCGTATTCATCTCCTGGTTTGAAGGTGGCGATGTCTTTCGGTCCGGTTGCACCTGGAAACGCGGCAACGGTAAAATTTTTTATTTTCGCCCAGGTCACGAAGCTTACCCGATTTATTATCATCCGACGGTGCGCCTCGTTCTGCGTAACGCCGTGAGGTGGGCCGCGCCGGATCCCGGCAAATGGATTGATACCTGTCCGCAAATACCTCCGGACGAGGCGGCCGAGCCGCTTTCCATCAAAGGGCCGCGCATTCACCGGGAGGGTGAAGAAGGATTTCGATGATCTCTACCGAAACAAACGAATCGAAAACTCTGGCGCGCTCCGAAGTTCCCGACTGTGACAAATGGGATTTAAGCCGCCTTTACGCCGACGCCGGCAAGTGGCAGGAAGATTTCAGCTGGGTTCAGCAAACCTATCCGCAGATTTTGCAGTGGAAAGGACGTGTCGGCGAATCGGAACAGAGCCTGGCAGCAGTGCTCGAATTCGAGAAGGACCTCGAGATAAAGATCGAACGCCTTTACCATTTCGCCTCACTGCAGTTGGCTGAGGACAGTGCGAACACAGAATACCTAGCCCGGATCGGGCAGCTTCAGAATTTGCTGACCAAAGTTGGCGAAGCGACCGCGTTCGTTGGCCCCGAAATTCAGGCGATCGACGAGAGCACGTTCACCAAATTCATGAACGCGCCGGGGTTGGCCGAATGGCGCATCAAATTGCAAAAAATCCGGCGGATGAAACGGCACGTTCTTTCCGAGCCAGAGGAGCGTCTTCTTGCGCTCGGCAGCGTCGCCCTCAGCGGCTATGACGACACGTTTTCGCAGTTGACCGATGTCGACATGAAATTTGGTACGTTGACGGACGAGATGGGGCAGGAACGACCTCTTACCCAAAGTTCCTTCAGCTCATTTTTGGTGAAACAGCATCCTGAGCTTCGTAAACGCGCCTTTCACCAATTCTACGCCGAATTTCAGGATCATCAGTACACCCTGGCGACCTCGCTCGCCTACTCGGTCAAGAGCGATGTTTTTCGTGCGCGTGCCCGCAATTATCCTTCCGCTCTCGATGCGGCGCTCTATCCGGACGCGATCCCGATGGAGGTTTATGATGGATTAATCCGCTCGGTTCGAGAGCATCTCGGGCCGCTCTTCCGGTACTATGAACTGCGCCGACGGGTGTTGGGGTTGTCCGAATTGCACCACTACGACACCTATGTTCCGCTCGTTCCGGAGATGAACGTGCGGCTAACCTTTGATCAGGCGATCGAGCAGGTTTTAGCGGCGTTGCAACCGCTGGGAAAAGAATACGTCGACGCGCTCGCGCAAGGTCTGCAGGGACGCTGGTGTGATCGATATGAAACGAAGGGGAAGCACAGCGGTGCATTTTCCTCCGGCAGTTATGGTGCACCCCCTTATATCCTGATGAATTACAAGGAGGACGTGTTCTCCGATGTCTACACCCTGGCGCACGAGGCGGGACATTCCATGCACACCTGGTTTTCTCAGCGATCACAAAGATTTCAGGATTACGATTACCCAATCTTTCTGGCTGAGGTCGCCTCCACTTTTAATGAAGAATTGCTCACCCATTATTTATTGGAGCAAACACGTGATCCCAAGATGCGGGCCTACATTCTCAACCGGCAAATTGACGACATTCGCGGAACTCTTTTCCGACAGACAATGTTCGCCGAGTTTGAAAAAACCATTCACGCGATTGAAGAGCGAGGCGATGGGCTCACGTTGGATGTCTTCAAATCCGAGTATCGCAAACTCCTGGAAATCTACTTCGCGGAAGACTTTGTTCTCGATGCGCAGCTGGATCTTGAATGCCTGCGCATTCCGCATTTCTACCACGCGTTCTATGTGTACAAATATGCCACTGGCATCGCCGCGGCCGTAGCCTTGTCGCAGCGCGTGCTCGCCGCTGAACCCGGCAGCATCGAAGCCTATTTAAAGTTGCTTGGCTCGGGCGGATCAGAGTTCCCCCTTGACGCACTCAAAGCGGCAGGCGTGGACATGCGGACATCCGAGCCGATTGAACGCACGTTGAAGCTATTTCAGAGTCGGCTTAGCGAGCTGGAAACGCTCTTGCTCGCGAATGAAGCCTAAGTTAGTGGCCGCCCATTTGTCACGCCAAAGTCGGGTAAAAAGACCCGTTTTATGACCTGGTAGGGATTAAAATTTCCATAAACGGGCAGGCTTCGTGCTTAAGACCTGTTTATGAATTTTGAATGGCAATTGCGGGCCGCCTGCGGCTATGCCGAACTCGGCATGACGCGCCAGTCGCTGTCCGAATTAAACGCGATTGACGGAACGTACCAAAATCGGCCGGAAGTTTTACAATTGCGCCTCCACCATCTGATGCGCACGCATAAATGGGCACAGGCATTACGGGTCAGCCAAAAACTTTGCCGTGCCGCACCTGATTGCAGCGCGGGATTCTTGCATGCCGGTTTTTGTTTGCACGAATTAGGCAAGACCGCAGAAGCGAAACAGCTCCTGCTGAAAGGCCCGGCTGCTTTATTGAAGGAGCCGATCTACTACTACAATATGGGCTGCTATGAGGCTCTGCTCGGGAACGTGAAGGACGCTCGCATTAATCTCGAGACCAGTTTTAGAATGGACGCGACATTTCGAGAACTGGCGAAAAAAGATCCCGATCTAAAATCAGTTCAGACGCTCATTTAGCACCAGATTAATTTGGGGAAGACGGCGGCAAGCGTCCCCCGGCCAAAAGCACGAGTTGGAAACCGCCGGTCCTTGTTTACCCTGCCTTGATGGAAGTCAAAGCAGACGAAATTCGGCAACGAATCGAGCCGCTCTTTCAGGAGAACTTCAATCAGCTGGACGAACTCGGAGCCGCCCTCTCAGTTTGGCATAACGGTGAGCCGCTAGTTGATCTTTACGCGGGATTCCGAGATGCGCGGCGCGAACAGCCGTGGACGATCGACACGATCGTCTTGATCTGGTCGGCCACGAAAGGTTTAGGCAGCGCCTGTCTGCTGCATGTGCTCCAGGAAAAAAAGATCAAACTAGATCAGCGCGTGGCGGAGTTCTGGCCGGAATTTGCTCAGGCGGGAAAGCAAGACATCACGCTCGCCCAATTACTCTCGCACCAAGCCGGACTGGTCGCGTTGAATGAGCAAGTCAACGTGCTGGATTACTGCGCGGTCATCGCTGCGTTGGAAAAGCAACGCCCGCTTTGGCCGCCGGGCACTGGCCATGGTTATCACGCTCGCACCTTTGGCTTTCTCCTCGATGAACTCGTGCGGCGCATCGCCACCGTCACGCTCAGTCAGTATTGGCGACAAATTTTTGCCGATCCTCTTGAATTGCACATCTGGATCGGATTACCTCAAGCGGAAAATGCACGGTGCGCGACCATGTATCCCGCCAAGGCCGGAAAACCGCCTTCGCCCGCTCCATTCTATCGCGATCTGACCCAGCCAGGAACTGTGGCACGCAGGACATTCACATCCCCTCATGGCCTGCACGCGGTGAGCGCCATGAATACTTTGGAGAACCGGGCCCAGCCGATTGTCTCTTTTGGCGGAATCGGAAGCGCCGTGTCGCTCGCAAAATTCTATGCGATGCTGGCGAACGACGGCGCCATCGATGGCCAAAAATTCTTCACTGCCGCCACCTTAAACCAAATGGAAACCACGCGAACCGCTGGAATGGATCGCGTGTTCCAGATTCCGACTGCCTTCTCTGCGGGTTTTATGAAAGATCCGCCGAATCCGGACCGGCGAATGTTCGGACCGAATCCACTCAGTTTTGGCCACCCGGGAGCGGGCGGGAGCCATGCTTTCGCCGATCCTGAAGCGAGATTGAGTTTTGCGTATGTTATGAACAGGATGGAGCAGTCGCTTCTTCCGAACGAAAAATCGCTTCGTCTGGTGGATGCGATCTACGAAGTCCTCTAATCGCTTATGTAGGGTATTACCTAAAGATTGAGATGCCGCACTTCTAGACTACCCGCGCAGGCGATTTTTCTGGTCAACTCGTAAGATATTGTGCTTGACTGGGAATGGGTCGTTTTGATACGCACAACATCCCGCGCATGAAATTTCCGTCGATTTTAATAGCCATTATAATGGGTGCCGGATGGGGTTTTTCGGCTAGCGCTCAAAATCTCGTCCAAAATCCGGATTTTGAGACACCGCCATTCGACACTATCGGAACGGTGACGGACTGGAGTGTCGGCGGCACCGGTAATGTCGCGGATCGAAGCTCGCAAGGATCCGTTAGCGGAGACCATTCGGCGGCCTTCAGCCCAGGCGGAAGTTCCCAGGGGAATCTCCTCTCGCAAAGTTTTTCCACGACCATTGGCACGGTGTATACACTTGAGTTCTATGCCGGCGTTTTCGGGCCGCCGGACGCGGGTTTTACACTGCAGTTGAATGTGAAGGTTTTTGGGACAATAACCCTTCTAGACGAAACGGTGACTCCGCCTTCCAGCGGTTCCTCCGCCGGTGCCGATACTCTGTTCAGTCATTACCAATTTACATTCACCGCCGACAGCGACACGACAACCTTGCAGTTTATGGACATCGGCGAAGGTAACGCTGTGGCCGATGTCATGGTGGATCTTGTCTCGGTAGAACCCTCACCGACGCCAACACCGACACCGACACCAACTCCAACTCCGACACCAACACCAACACCAACACCAACACCAACACCAACTCCGACTCCGACTCCGACTCCGACACCGACTCCGACTCCGACTCCAACTCCGACACCAACTCCGACACCGACACCAACTCCAACTCCAACTCCAACTCCAACTCCGACTCCGACTCCGACACCGACTCTGACTCCCACCCCAACTCCAACTGCAACTGCAACTGCGACTCCAACTCCAACTCCGACTCCGACACCGACGGCAACTCCAACACCCACACCGGTTGGTCAGTTCGTCAGCTCGTTCACCCTGATCAATGCCGATAGCGACCAGCCAATTCAGACGCTCACTAACGGCGCGACG
>JBEEGU010000276.1:0-3779 GCA_041167025.1 Verrucomicrobiota bacterium | reverse complement strand
TCAAGTTTTCTGATTTCTATCTGGCTGGCGAGGTCGCTCAATTTCACCGGGAAAAAAGGAGTTGCCATCATTTCGCGCAGACCATTCTTGGCGCCGTCATAGCCTAGAATGTGGATCTGGTTGTTCTGATGGTACGCTGGTTGGAAGAATGGGAATCCTTGGATGTGATCCCAGTGCAAATGGCTGATCAGAAGGGATACCTTTATTGGTTCTGCCCCGAATTCTTCCTGGAGAGCAAGTCCGAGCGGGCGAATCCCAGAGCCGGCGTCGAGGACGACGATTTCGTCATCAGCGCGCAACTCCACGCACGTCGTATTTCCACCGTAACGAAGCGTGTGCGGTCCCGGCACGGGAATAGAACCCCGGACACCCCAAAATTTTAAGCGGGCCGAGGATGATGAGACAGTGGCCATGAAAAATTCGGGGCGATTGTGGCAGCTAACCCACGGGAAACCAAGAGTTTTTGGTGCAAGCCAGTTAGGGAGTGACCACTCATTGGTGCAAAAACAGAAGGCCACCACGGTCTCCCGAGGCGGCCTTCAGCAGAAAATTGGATTTGTGTTCTAGATTCTTTTCCGGCGACGCAAATAGGACGGAAGGCTCGCGGCAAGAGCTGCGCCGCAAACACTCAGGACTGGCAAGAACGTGGCAAATTCCGGAACCGGCACTGACACCATGCCGATGTTGTCCACCTTGGTTCCAGCATTTGGACCGCTATTGCGAGTAGCCTCGGCCGCAAAATCGGAGGCGCGAAGTTGATTCGTATCGGTCACGACAGAAAAAACGCCGAGCAAGGACGAGCCGTTGATTGGGGTCGTGCCCGTATATGTCCAGGTGAGATTTAACAGGCTGCCACTATCCGTCGGGAGGACGAGCCCAGGAGTGATTCCCGTCAGCGACGAAGAAAAAGCCCAATTGGCGGGTTGCAGATTCGATCCGGCAGTAAAATTGCCGAAATCATAAATGGTGAAGAAATCGCCATGCTGGACCATTTGGTCAACGGTCACATTGGTCGAGTAATTCCAGGTAAAATTCGAACCAGTCGGCGCCGCGGAAGAGAAAGTGGGAATAATGTCGCCATGAACGGTGACGACAGCGGCTGCGATGACAGTCAAAACTAAGAGATGTGTTCTCGACATAATTGTAGGGTTAAACGCGAGGATTAGAGATTCTGCCTCGGGCCGTCAATCATATTTTTTTGCGATTCCGTGCCTTTTGTAGAACCAGGTATTTACGTTAGGTTTTTTACGTAAGAAACGAGAACTGACCGGGTGACCCAGCGCTCGACCCTTTCCCGGGGATGACGCGGCCCGTTTTGTAAAATACTGTGTTCGCCAGCATGAGCCACCCGAAACCGAACAAAACGCGACGCCGGAGCAGCCGGCGGGACCATGTCAGCGCCCGGCGACGAAAAGCAGGTCTTTGGTTTGCCGCAATTCTTTTTCTTATTTTGATCATAGTCGGAGCGAAGCCTTTGTTTCATTGGGTCAAAGCCACTCGATCGGCGCAAATCGCCGCGACCGCGGACAATCTGGCGCGGGCCGGGAAATTGAAGGAGGCGGCCGAAAAATATCGTGCGGCGCTGCAATTGGACCCGCTCGGTTATCCGGCGTTAAAAGGCGCGGCCAATCTTGCTACTCGGTTAGGCCGGCCCGAAGCAATCGATCTGTGGGAGCAGGTGGTCCGGACTCCGCGAGCCACATTCAATGATCGCCAGGAATACGCCGAGCAACTTTTGAGCGCCGGCCAGCCGAGAATTGCGGCCAAAGTTATCGAAGAGTTATTAAAGAGCACCCCTGACACGAAGACGCTCGGCCTGGCCGCGCGTTATGCCCGAAGCACAGGAGATAGAACGAAGGCTCTCGAATTTGCGCGTCTTGCGGTGAAGAAATCGCCCGACCCCATCGCCCGATTTCATCTGGCCGAATTACTGGCTGAATCGACGAACACGGCCGAGCGCGCGGAAGCGCGCAAGATTCTGTGGGACCTGGCAGAGAACGCGGAACCCTTTCGCAAACCGGCCCTCGAAGCATTGGCGCGGGCGCCCGATCTGTCGGACGCCGAACGCAATCGGGTGCTTGAAATGTTGAGCAAGTTTGCGCCCGGCAAGATCAGAGACGCGTTGTTAATGGCCGATCTGCGTTTGCAACTCCATCCGAACGACGCGAAAGAAATCTTCGACCAATCGGTCGCGCAGTGGAACAATGGCGGCGTCTCCGACCTGATCGATCTCGCCCGCTGGCTCAACATTCACCAGCAGCCGGAGCGCGTTCTTTCTTTGTTCTCGATGGAGCGCGCCTCGCAAAACAATCAGCTTCTCCTCGCCCGCCTTGATGCTTTGGCCGCGTTGCAACGGTGGAACGAGATCGATACCTTGCTGGTAAATCCCGACCTGACATTAGACCCATCGGTTTTGGAGAGCTTCCGGGCGCGCGCCGCGCAGGAACAAAACGCCCCTTTGGATGCGGAGCTGCATTGGAACCACGCGATTTCGTTTGCCGCAGGTGATGCTTTCAAGCTTCGGTTCGTCGCGAATTTCGCCGAGCAAAGTCATGCCGGGGGGGTCGCGTTACGAGCTTACGATCAGCTGGCCAAGTTCCCCGAACACGCGGCGTTCGCCTATCACGGGACCGAGCGCTTGAGCGCCGGACGTGAAGGCTTGTCAGTGCAAAAGGCAGCGGCCGAAAAAATCTCACTGCTCGCCCCGGATAATCCGAATGCGGCCGCACAACTTGCTTATCTGAACCTGCTAGCCGGGACCGACGTGGATGCGAATACGATGGTCGCGAAAAAGCTCGTCGAAAAACATCCGGATCGCCTTTCGTTTCGTGTCACGGCCGCCCTCGGCTATTTGCGGCAGCACGATCCCGGGCTGGCCCTTGCTCAATTCAAAGGACCATCGGGTGCACCTCCAATCGACTGGGGCAACACGCCCGAATCCTGGCGTGCCGTTTATGCCGCAACTCTGCGGGCCAACGAACAAGCGGCAGCGGCTGAGGAAATCATTAAAACAATTCCGGTCGATAAATTGAGTCCGGAAGAGCGCGCCTTGATCGAAGAAAAATAGACGCGTGCTCCTATCGCCGGACGCTGCGGCTCACAGCAAACTCGCGCCGAATGCCCCAGCGCCCTTTTTCCAGCGCAGTTCGGGCTGCAAATTAATTTCTTGTGGCTGCACTTCGAACCCGACCGAACGCAATAAGTAGGAGACACCTTCGCGGCTTTCCATTGTCTCCTTCAAACTCCGGGCAAAGAGTTCGATGTATTCTTTATATGAGTCGAGCGTCAGCTTGCCCTCCGCGAAATTTTCCGCCAGCGCTTCGTCATGGTAATCGATCAAATCGATGAGGGCGCGCCGCAAATCGAGCCGTAGTTTGGGGTCGATGACAATTTTGAATGGCGTGGCGCCCGGGTTTGGCTTGGCCAGGGCATCGCGCCGCCCGCCCGGCTGGGGGGCGACAATGTGGAAATCGCGATTTGGCTCCATGGCACTTGTGGGTTTCCCCGAAGTAAGTGGCTTCTCGAAGAGTTGTGAAGCGGAGCGTTTGAAGTGTCAAGCAGGTAGGGACGGCTCTCCGAGCCGTCCGCACGGTTTGGAGAACCGTCCCTACCTAAAAGAAAATCGGAATGATTAAAATGGCGACGATGTTCACCACTTTGATCATCGGATTAATAGCAGGGCCGGCGGTGTCCTTGTAGGGATCGCCGACGGTGTCGCCGGTGACCGCTGCCTGGTGGGCGAACGATCCTTTGCCGCCAAAATTACCCTCTTCGATATA
>JBEEGU010000275.1:0-3361 GCA_041167025.1 Verrucomicrobiota bacterium | reverse complement strand
GACCTGGCAGGCTGAATGCATGAAAGCCGGCTGCACGAAAGAAAGCCGAAAGACTTTCCTGAAACAAGCGAAGGGAATTCTGTCGGCCGATCAATTTGCCAAGCTGAAAGAGCAATGCAAAGGCATGAAAAGTAAGGACGCGAAAGCCAAAGCGTAATTTTAACGTAGTTTAGAAAGGTTATCGCGCCCTGGAGACATCCGGCGCGATAATTTTTTGCTCTCAGAACATTGCTCTATTCGTCATTGTCCCAATGCAAAGGTGATTTCCTTGGCAATTTTCTTCCGCCGGCCTTAGTTTACGCGCATGACGAAAATCATTGCGTTGGTTGCAGTTGGAATGTTTGCGGCGAGCACAATGTTCGCTGGTGCGAATGGCGAGTGCACAAAGAAAGTAGGAAATGAGGCGAAGGCGCCTTGTCAGGTTTCCTTCGCCAGCCTGGAACTGACTCCCGCCCAAAAAACCAAAATGGAAGCGGCTAAGACCGAGCATGAAAAAGCCGGTTGCTCGGAAGCGAGCGAGGCGAAGTACATGAAAGAGGCAAAGGGAATCCTATCAAAGGATCAGTACGCCAAATTCAAAACAGAATGTGAAAGCGGTAAGAAAGACAAAGGCAGCCAGACCTAATTGTCCTTTTGGGTTAATTGTTTAGTTTTCGCGCCGGGAGAAATCCCGGCGCGTTCTTTTTGGAGCAAGGAGCGGCGGTCTCCAGACCGCCGTTTTTGTTAGGTCGGCGGCTAGGCAGCCGCCGCTCCTTGGGCGCGGATTGCTCGCCGCGCTTCGGTTATTTTGGAGTCTGCGGCGCAATGCTGCCGGCGGGAACGGGAGCCAGGCTTTTCTCCAATAGATCGGCCAGGCGCCAGCCCGCTTTATGGAGTTCTTCGCGCACGATGGCTACCGCCCACTTGCGATAAGCGCCGCGTTCTGATCCGGGTTTCTCCTCAACTTCTCCCGCGGCCACGACACGGTCTTCTTCTTGAAGCGCCTTCGCATTTTTGAAAACAATTCGTTCATGCGCCTCGCGTGCTATTGGTAAAATCTCGTCGGCCCAGGCTTCAGCGTAATTCTTCAGGTCGACGCTTGCTGGCAATTTCCAGTTCTTCGGTTCGTTAGTCGCCATCTCGTGCACCAGTTTCGCCTGGGCCGCGTCCAAGACCGCACGGCGTTCTTCTTTCGGCATGGTCTCCGGGACATCGGGCAGCAAACCATAGACAGTGTCCATGTCCCAAAAACCGTGGAATTTCTTTTTGCGATTGCCCGGTCCGCGCGGCGGATCATCGTTCAACTCCAGGGTGAATGTGTTCCCGCCCTCGTCGGCCAAGCTCGATTTTTCTTTGTCCGGATCAATGACATGTCCGGCGTTGTCGAAATACTCCGCGCCGACGTGCAGAGGTTGGTGAATATCTCCGACATAATGGGCGAGAAGGATGATCGCGATTGCTTTCGTAATCTTGCGTTCGTTGTTTTCCGGAATGCGCCCACGCAAAACGTCGGTGCAATACGGAATCATGTGCACGATGTCCCATTTAGTGCGACCGACCTGGCCGTCATGGTACTTCTCGGCGCGGATGACGGGCACATCGGTGTAGTGGAACCAGTGATGCGAGGGGTTAGGGGAATTAATATCGCGTGTCGGCTGATTGGCCCGCCAGAAGTCCGCCAATTGCGCATCGATTTGCGGATGCGCTCGATAACGAAAAGTTTTCGGATCATCCACGCCCCTTTTGTCCCAGCCTTTGATTTCATCCGGGATGATGGCGGCCTTCTCCAATGTGATCCCGGTTAATAAAGTTTTTACCTGCTGACCGGCTGCAGTATTAGCGAGACGCTGATCGGCAATGGCGCCGACGATTTCATGTCCGACCGGACCATAAGCACGCGTTGTTGGCACTGAGACGAGGCTGAGTCCCAGCGCGAGCAGGAGAGTGTGATGACGCATGAATTGCATGTGCCCGTGCACGATACGGATAGAGTCGCTGGGCGACAGAGAAATCTACTTAGCGAGAGCGAATCACGCTATCCGATCGAAGCTGGCTGAGGAACTTTTCGAGCTTCGAGAAATGCGAACCGCGCCAGTAAATTTTTCCACACCCGCTGCATCGCCGAAATTGATCGTAATAAAGGCGGGTGAGGGGCTGGAGCTGATCGATGATAGCGGCCTTGTCGATGTCCATCAAAGGAGCATTACATTGGAGGCAGCGGGAAAAGGGGTCGGCCCGGTCGGAAAGCGCAAAGCGCCGGATGACCTCGATGGTTTGCTCGGTCGGATCATGCGATCTCGGGCAATACCCATCTCGAACGATCGCGTGCATGAGGAGAAGGCGATCGCGCGTGAGGAGGGCGCGTTCGTCCCGCTCCATGATCTCGAGTAACCGCGGATCATCAGCCTGATTGTCATAGACCACATCGAACCCGAGGAGGCGCAAGTTCGAGGCAAGCTTGCCGAGGTGACCATCGGCGACGAAACACTGGACCCCCCGCTGCTGCAAAGGATTGTGACGTTGATCGTCATCCGTAAACATGACGGGATAAACGGCGATCGAGCTGTTTTTGCGTAAAACATAGCCAAAGTTAACCGGGGTCCTGTCGACCAAAATACAGTCCACTTCCGGGTGCGGAACGCCGCACGCTTCGATCACATCCTTAATAGAGGTGGGCTCCTTTAAGATCCGCACGACTCGTGTGACTTGGCGCCGTTCAACCCCACCTTTGAGAAAGAAGCCTAGATCGCCGTGAAATGTCAGGAGCGCGCGAAAGGGCTCCCCCGGAATCACGATCGCGTCGGCTTAAGCATTCCCTGATAAAACCCAGGGGTGGATTCCGGAATTTCTATCGCGGCCGTTTCTTTCCGGTAAAAATCCAATGAACTGGTGGCTCCAATAATGCCGTAAGCGTATCCTTGCGACGCCATATCGTTTAACGTCGCGACGAGAAGGGCACGTCCGATTCCTTTATGCCGCGCGGCCTCCATTACCCCAGTCGGGCCGAAAAAGGCGCGAGCAGTGGCGTCGTAGGTAGCGAAGCCGAGAACGTCGAGATCACTCGTGGCGATAAAACAGGCCACTGGCTGGCGCATAAATGAAATTTCGCATTCACTGGCCCAGCGTTCGCCGAAATGCTTCGAGACCCAGGAGGCGACGAGACGCTTCTCCGCTGCAAAGGCGCGCCGCACGGTAACGCCTGATGGCGGCTCATGTTCCGATGTCTTTAGGTTGTAAAGTTTAACTAGTAGATCGGCCATAAAACTATTTAGCGGCTGAACGCGTCTTCGATTCAAGCATTTAACACATTGGAATCGGTTGGTGGTTCAGATAGAGGCGCCGGTTGGCCAGCAACGTTCAACGCCGCGAATGAATCCCTCAC
>JBEEGU010000274.1:0-3505 GCA_041167025.1 Verrucomicrobiota bacterium | reverse complement strand
TTTCATTATTCACTACTAATGATCGCAACCAACGTTAAGCGTCCGCGCAATGTGAACACGCCGCGCGCTGCCGCGATTCTTTACGGCGACTGGGGCACGAGCAAGGCCTACGTCATTGGTCTTGCTTTTGCGGTCGCAGGCTACGCTTCGTTCTGGCTCATCGCTCTGATGTGCGTGCTCACCGCGCTCGTCGGACTGAATTACATTGTTATCTGCCGGCTTTACCCGGATGGCGGCGGTGTTTATGCCAGCGTGCGCCATCGTTCCGAAGTCATCTCCATTGTCGGCGCTTTTCTTCTTGTCGCTGATTATCTGGTCACTGCGGCCATCAGTGCATTGTCCGCGTTCGCCTATCTGGGAGTGCCGCACCCTGAAAAATTCGCCGCAGCGGCCATCCTTCTTATCGGATTGCTCAATCTGCTTGGACCGAAACACACCGGCGGCCTGGCCTTCTTAATTTCGGTGCCAACTCTGATCGTCGTCGTTGTGCTCGGGCTTTTCAGTATCCCGCACTTGCACGAAGCCATCGGTCATTTGCAACCGCTCCGGGGCGGGTTCTGGCAAAACTGGGGCGGCTTCGTTGGAATTGTCCTCGCGCTTTCGGGTGTCGAAGCCATCGCCAACGCCACCGGGGTGATGCGACTCGATCCCGACAGTACTGAAGCGCGGCCATCGGTGCGCAAAACTTCCACGCCCGCCATTCTCTGGGTCATGATCGAGGTTTGCATTTTCACCGCCTTGCTCGGGCTCGCCATGCACGCGCTCGGCGGGTTGCAGATTACCAATGGCGACGTTAACGCGCCCGGTGCCGAAGGCGTGCGCGATTACATGTTGCGTTACATGGGCGAGACCTTCGTTGGCGGCGTCCTCGGACCCGCGATCGGTCACGCCTTCGGCGTCGCCGTCAGCATCGTGTTCGCTCTGCTGCTTCTCTCCGCCGTCAACACCGCGATCGTGGATTTGATTACGATCCAATTTCTGATGGCGCGCGATCGCGAGCTGCCCTCAGTCTTTCAGCGTCTAAACAAATGGGGCGTGCCAAGTGCGGGCATGTTGCTCGCCACCATCGTCCCAATGCTGCTTGTCGTGATGGTCAAAGACATGGCCGGCCTGGCTGATCTTTACGCCGTGGGGGTCGTTGGCGCGATCGCCACAAATCTCGGCGCGACTGCGACCGATCGAAAGCTTCAGATCAAGACTTGGGAACGGACTCTTATGTTCGCCACTTTCATCGTCATGTTCGCGATCGAAATGTCGTTGCTGATCGACAAGCCAAATGCGCGCTACTTTGCTGTCACCATCCTCGCCGTCGGACTGATCTTACGTGGCCTTGTCCAGGAACGACGGGCAAAGAAGGAAGCGAAGGCGGAAAGAATTCCCGAAAAATTGCCTGTCGATCTTTCGCCGACGGTTCCAAGGCAACCTGCGATCGCTGTTTCTAAAGAGGCCGAGTCGATTCTTTGTGCAATCAGAGGAACCGGCCGCACGCTCGACTTCGCCTTGCGCGAAGCGCGGGACACGGGAAACCGGCTTTACCTGCTCTTTGTTCGCGAACAGCCGTTCATGACGGAGCAGGATGCCAAACGGAAATGGCAGGAGGACCCCGAAGCGAGAGCGATCTTTGATACGGCTAAAAAACAAGCGGGCGATCATCCTCCGCTGTTTGCATACGCGGTCAGTCCTTCTGCCGCTGAAACCATCGTTGATGTTGCCGCGACTCTTGGTGCGTCACGTCTCATTCTTGGAGCACCGAAGCGCAATGCGCTGCTCAATCTTCTTCGTGGCAATGTGATTCGCGAAGTTTCTAATTCACTTCCCGAGGAAATTGATCTGCTCGTCTATGCCTAAATATCGAGAAAACTCTCGGCCTAAGACGCGCGCAGGTGCGTGACGGTTTCGATCTCCGCGGTTTGGGGGAACATGTCGAGCGGTGTGACCGAGTCGATTGTGAACCTTTGTTGCAGCTCGTTTAAATCGCGGGCAAGCGTGGGCGGCTTGCACGATACGTAGATCAACGTCGCTGGAGCCATATTCCGAATGATCGCACGAACTTTTGGCGTGAGACCGGACGCGGGAGGGTCAACAATCAAAGCAGTTTTTGTCGGATCAGCGTTTTCAAAGGCGCGGGCGAGTTCCTGTTCAATGTCGCCCGCGACATATAGCTCTTTTGTGCTCGCATTTCTTTTCGCCTCTTCCACCGCGAACTTGTCCCAGTCTATCCCGACCGTTTGCTCGAATTTGTCGAGGAGGGCTTTGGCAAAAAAGCCGATTCCGCAATAGGCATCGATTAACAACTTTTGATCAGGCGAAACAAGCTGCACAACCAAATCGCGTAGCGCGTCGGCTACCAAATCGTTGGCCTGAGAGAAAACGCGCGGGCCCGCTTTCGCGCGCAAGGTGTAATGACCGTCCATCGTTCGACGGGTCCGCAACGCGGCAAGTGAGCGGTTCACCTCGTCCATCGCGATCGGGCACCGTTCGATGTCGATCAAGCGGTTGGAATCCCGCCGAAAAAATCCTACAACCCCGTCTTGGGCGTGAACGGTGATGCGATTGCGATAGGCGTAAGAGAGGGGCGAGGGGATAATGGGCCGCATCGGCACATCTTTCAGTTTCCCGATTCGCTGCAAAACGTCTCGAACCTGCCGCCACTTGATCGCGAGTTGATGCTGGTAATCGATGTGTTGATAACTACAACCCCCGCATCGCCCAAAGTACGGACATTCCGGCGCTACCCGATTGGGCGAACTTTCTTGAATCTCGGTTAACTCCGCTTCGGCGAATTGCTTCTTGTCCCGAACGATCTCGGCCAAAACCGTTTCACCTTCTATCGTATACGGAACAAAAACAGCCTTCCCATCGACGCGGCCGACGCCTTTCCCGCCAAAGGCCACATCGTGAATTTTTAAATTAACTGTGTGCATGTTGGAAAAGCTCCAATCACCAACACCCAACCACTCATGAAGCTTCAATAATCAAGCACCAAAGCAACGTGCCTCGCGCCTTTGAATTTTTGGAGCTTGGTAATTCTCTGAAGCTTGGTGCTTGGAATTTGGAGCTTAACGTGCCGGAGGCGCGTTTGCCATCACGCGTGCGATGGCCGCTTCGAGCTTTTCCAGTTTGACTGGCTTAACCAGATGTTCCGCAAATCCCGCCTCAAGGCTTTTCTGAATATCCCCGTTCATGCCGAAACCGCTGATGGCAATGCCACGGATGGAAGACATCGCTCGCAGGCAGGCGATCAGCTCCAGTCCGGTTCCGTCCGGTAATGCAATATCGCTGATCAGGAGATCGAATGGATTTCGTCCGGCTGTTTCCATCGCGGAACGGACGCTATGCGCAGCGGCCACAAGGTGCCCCCGCCGGACGAGCAGGCGTTCCAGAGCAGTGCAGGTATCCTGATGATCATCGACCAGCAGAATTCGTAATGCCCGGGCTTCCACCGGATTTTTTTCAATCTCCATCGGTCGCCTTTGGGGCGGAGGGGTCGTATGGAGGGTCACCG
>JBEEGU010000273.1:0-4063 GCA_041167025.1 Verrucomicrobiota bacterium | reverse complement strand
GCACCCAGGGCGTCGCCAGTTGCGGCAAACATTTTCCGGGATATTCAGCGGCTACCGTCGATGCCCATCACGACCTGCCGAAAATCGATCGCACGCGCGAACAGTTGGATGCGGCGGAATTGGCCGTGTTCCGAGCGTTCTCAGATCGCGGCGGTTCACCGAGCCGCCATCTTCCAGGTAGGGACGGCTCTCCGCAGCCGTCCTCCTTGTCGGATTCGTTTGCCGCTGCACAGAAACCTCATTTAGGGATTGCGGAGGACGTTCCGGAGAAACGTCCCTACCTGGTCGATAGCATGATGATCTGCCACGGTTGGTATCCAGTATTCGAATCCAAAAAAATTCCAGCGTCGCTTTCCCATCGCATCGTAACAAAGCTCCTGCGCGACGAAATGCGATTCGAGGGTCTGATCATGACCGACGATCTCGATATGGGCGCCATCATTAACGAGTATTCGCTCGAAGATACCATCCGGCTCGCCATCGCGGCGGGCAATGATTTGGCCATGATTTGTCATCGCGTACCGGAGATTGAAAACGCCCGCCGCATCCTTGCGCAATTACCACGCGAACAAGTTGATCGGGCGCTTGCCAGCGTGGCTCAGTTCAAAGAAACGCTCACGGCGCCCACTGAGTTTTCGGAAGCAGCTTTTCGAGCGCTCGATGACGAAATTTGGAATCTTCGTGTCGCGGTGCTTGGCCCGGAACGCGCAGCGGAGCGTAGTGCCGAGGACGGCAAACGTTCTCCGGTGGAAACTTATTGAAGCTTTCCGTGCGTTGGCCTGACCGCCAGGAGCACATCGCGCCCGACGAGATACAAGAGAGCACAGAGGACAAGGAACGGTAAAGTCGCCAACAGATCAGAGTGCGGACCCGCAAAGAATGCATTTTTTGCAGTGGCCCAATCTTCGATTCGCCTGCTCACGTCGACGAGGCTGGGCAAACCGTTCATAATCGCGATGACAATGCCAGCGAGCGCGCCGCCGGCAATGTACCCCGAAGCGAGCAACACACCCGGACTCTTATCGCCTTCAGCGGTCAGTTCTATCTCCGACAAGTTCTTGTGCCGGAATTTTACCTTGAGATACCGATCGACCAGCCAGCGAAGGATTCCTCCGATCCAAATCGGGCTCGACGAGGAAAGAGGAAGATAGACACCAACGGCAAAAGCAAGGGATGGGATGCCGCTCATCTCGAGAACGATGGAGATCATAACGCCGAGAAGCACGAGTCCCCAAGGCAGCTTGCGGCTCAAAATTCCTTTGATGATGTAAGACATCAAAGTGGCTTTCGGGGCGTCGAATTTTATTACGCTCGACCCGTCCGGCCGTAACTTGTGCGTCCCGTTGATCCCGGGGTCGACCAGATACACGGGAACACCCTGGTCATTGACCAGATAACGCTGCGATGCGCCGCCGGAGGGATCATTTCGCTGCCAGACGCGGTAGGAATTGTGATCGGCAGCGCCTTGAGGGCCTCTTATCTTCTCGACCGCTCCGATCTCGTTAGGCGTGGCCCGTAAATCAGACGCGAAGTTTCGCTCGACCTTGTAAGCAATGTTCCCGTTGTCGCCAATCAAATAATCTCCAGAATCCAATCCGGCTGCCGGCGCGGCTTCGCCGACATGAAGCAAGCGAAATTGACCGCCTCCATTGGGTCTTATGGTCTCATCGAAAGGTTGCAGTGGCACGCCAGCCGGCGCGGGCATTTGCTTCGAGACGGGAGCAAATGTGGTGGCGGGGACATAAACCGTGGACGCGTTATTCAACACTAAAAGAATCGGACCCAAGGCGATGGCGGAGGCGAGCGCGCCGGCCAGGATGGCGATTTGTTGAAACTTGGGAGTCGATCCGACGAGAAACCCAGTCTTCAGGTCTTGCGAAGTAGTTCCACCATTGGACGCTGCGATGCAAACGATGCCGCCTATGGAAAGCGCGGTAACGAAGTAGTGGGGACCAGTCCAACCGACGAAGAGGAATACGAGGCAGGTTAAAAGTAGCGTTGCGACCGTCATCCCCGATATTGGATTGGAAGACGAACCGATTTCGCCCGTTAATCGGGATGAGACGGTCACGAAGAGAAACCCGAAGGCTACGATGAGCAGAGCCCCCAGCAGGTTCCATTGCAGATTTAATTGCGGTGCGGCAATGATCGCCAAAAGCAACAGGATGACACCGCCGACCACGAGTTTCATCGACAAATCTTGATCGGTTCGCGGCGCATTCGCAGTCGCGGCGTGGCCTCCGCGCAGATCAGCGAGTCCTCCGCGTAAGCCGTGTAAAATGGTTGGAAGCGAGCGAAACAGGCTGATGATTCCTCCGGCAGCGACGGCGCCGGCGCCGATGTAAAGGATGTAAGCTGCCCGAATATCATTTGGGGTCATCTCGCTGATCGGCATTATTCCCGGAGAAATAACGCCTGTCGCGTGTTCGCCAAAAAATTTTATCGCCGGAATCAGAACCAGATAAGCGAGAACGCCCCCGGCACACATAATCGACGCAATGCGCGGTCCAATAATGTAGCCAACCCCGAGCAATGCCGGCGAAATTTCAGCCGAAATAGAACCCGCTTTGAACGGCGCGGCGAAAACTTTCTCGGGCGTGTCTTTCCACATCTTAAAGGCGCCCATGGCTGCCTGATACAGAAAACCGATGCCGAAGCCGGCAAAGATCACCTTGCCGCCACCGGCTGCTTCTTCATTCACCGCCTCCGCGTCCGTGGTCGTACGGGTATGGTCTGCCGCCGCTAGAGATTCTTTGGTCGCTGCTGCCTTGAGGACCTCAGCGCAGGCGGTGCCTTCCGGGTATTTGAGCAAACCGTGTTGATCGACAATGAGCGCGCGACGGAGTGGGATCATCATCAGGATGCCAAGCAATCCGCCGAGAATGGCCACGAGCATGACCCTGGTGATTTCAAGATCGAAACCAAGGATCATGATCGCGGGCATCGTGACACCGAGACCGAACGCAATTGATTCGCCGGCCGAACCGGCCGTTTGCACAATATTGTTTTGCAAAATATTCGCGTCCGGGAAACCGAGTTTGGAAAGGAGCCGGAAAACCGTAATCGAAATGACCGCGACCGGGATCGAGGCGCTCACCGTCAGTCCGACCTTTAGGACCAGGTAAAGCGAGGAAGCGCCAAAGATAATCCCGAGCAGGGTGCCCAGAACCAACGGAAACCAGGTGAGTTCGGGTAACCGAACCGAAGCGGGGATGAAGGGCCGAAAATTCGCGGCGAGTGGATTTGTCGGCCTCGCACCGATAATGTCTGGATATTCTATCGGCGGATTCCCAGGTTCAACCTTCGCCATTGGAACAAACTTTCCCGATAACCTGCGTAAAGTGCAAGCTCTGAATCACTCACGCGTTTCGCCAATTCGAGTTCGCTGACTTAGCTTGCAACAGTGTCACAACGGGTTCATATCCAACCTCGCATGAAAAGGACCTGGAACTGGATGTTATGGACCGGATTCATTTTGGTCGTGGCCGGCTTTCTGAGCTATTCGTTTTTTGTTCGCTTCCCGATTACGCGTGATTTTCCGTGGGCCAATCTTTTGCTGTTCTGCGCCGGTGGAATCCTGCTGATCTCCGGTCTTGTTCGGGCCTTCCGCCTGCCGGGCCTTTATCGTGGCAAAATTTTTGGACCGATACTCGCCTTGCTCAGCCTGCTGGTTTTCGGGCTGTTTTCTTACGCTCTATTTTATGTCGTCCGGCAAATGCCGGCGTCGACCTCGGCGCCGCGCGTCGGCGACAAGGCACCGGAGTTCGTCTTACCGGACCAGGATGGAAAACCGGTCAGCCTCACCGGCCTTCTTTCATCGGCTGGCACCCGCGCGGCCGTCGTGATTTTCTATCGCGGCCACTGGTGAATGTTGTGCAACTCCGAGTTACGGAGTTTTCAGCAACGTCTTCCCGAGTTTGAGGCGCGTGGCATTCGTCTGGTCGCGCTCAGCGTCGATTCGGTCGAAATCAACCACCGCCACACCCAGAAAATGGGCTACACATTTCCGTTTCTCTCCGACGCAAAGGCGGAAATTATTCGGCGCTACGACCTTCTGCATCCC
>JBEEGU010000272.1:0-5098 GCA_041167025.1 Verrucomicrobiota bacterium | reverse complement strand
GGACGTTTCGGAGAAACGTCCCTACCTGGGCGAGCGGTCCGCCGACAAGTGGCCTTATTTGCTTCCCGGTTTAACCGCCGGCGAATTTGCCAAATCTGGCGGGAGCTGGTCCGACTCGAACGTTTCGACATCCATTTTTACCAGGCTCACAAATGGACATTGGAAGTTGGGGCGCTTGTCGCCGCTGCGATCGACGATCACGCCAACCGCCGCGACTATCCCGCCGTGCGCGCGCACAATGTCGATCGTTTCCTGAACGCGCCCTCCGCGAGTCACGACATCTTCGGCGACAACGAATCGCTCTCCTGCGTCAATTTGAAACCCGCGGCGTAGCACCAATCCACCCGCTTCTTTTTCCGCGAAGATGTGTCGTTTGCCCAATGCGCGGCCGACCTCCTGTCCGACGATGATGCCGCCGAGTGCGGGCGAAATGACCGAGTCGCAGTCAAGGGCTCGCAACTTGCCCGCGAGCTCGGCGCAAACCCGCGCAGCGATTTCGGTATGCTGCAAGAGCAATGCGCACTGAAAATACTGGCGGCTATGCAGACCGGAACGTAAGACGAAGTGACCGTCGAGCAGCGCACCGGTCTTCCGAAATAGCGCGAGCAAATCTTCGCTCATCTTCCGGGGAGCGCACGCGCCTCGCGTGCTGGCGAAGGCGCCCCCGCCTTCGCAGACTTTATCCCTATCTTTCGCCGACGGCGCCGAAAAGAGCACGCGAGGCCGTTCCCGGGAATCGGATCTGCGCGGAAATTTTCTTTCATATGAATGGCGATCCCGCAGTGATGATGGCCTGCTTACCAATTATCATCCTGAACGGAGTGAAGGACCTCGCATACCTTCGTGGGGCACTCAAATCAGATGGTGTAATCATTCGCACTTGTGTGAGGTCCCTCGCTGTGCTCGGGATGACAAGCGAGCACTCCATGGAGGGCGGAGCTCCTGCGACGCCGTTCTTCTCGGCACTTTGGAACCTGATCCGGTCCACTACGCTGTTTCCTTTAGCCCGACGTATCACCCACGCTCTTGCCTGATGCTCCGCCTTCATCCGCGACAGCGATCACTTCGATTTCGACATTAGCGCCTTTGGGCAATCCAGAAACTTGGACCGTGGAACGAGCAGGCGGTTGTTCAATAAAATACGATCCGTAGACTTCATTTACCTTCTGGAAATCTCCAAGGTCGGTCAGGAAAATCGTCGTCTTCACGATGTTGCTAAAAGTTAATCCCGCCGCCTTTAAGACCGCGGTGACGTTATCGAGTACCCGACGAGTCTGAACCTCGATCCCACCGGAAACGATTTGGCCTGACTTTGGATCAAGAGGAATCTGGCCGGCGCAGTAAACGGTCGAGCCGATACGAACGGCTTGCGAATAGGGCCCGAGCGCGGCCGGGGCTTCGCTGGTAGAAATGATTTTCTTCATGGCGCGACGTTAGCTGGAAAGCGCGACCGAACAATGAGAGATTCCTCGACTTTACCCGGGGCAATAGGTCCCCACGAATGACAAATGGCCGAATCTCGTCGATATTAGGAGCGAAATGGTAACCTGGATTTTAAAGAAGATCCTCGGATCGAAGAACACACGAGAGCTGAAACGGCTGTCGCCTACGGTTCGCCGCATCAACGAATTTGACGAGCAATTCAAGTCGCTCTCGGACGATGAATTGCGGGCGAAAACGGCGGCGTGGAAGGCGGAATTTGCCCAGATCACCGATGCCGACCAACAGTGGGAACGGTTGAACGAGATTCTGCCGGAGGCTTTTGCAGTAGTCAAAAATGGGGCGCGCCGCCTGACCGAGCGAAATGAAAGCTTCAGCGTATGCGACCAGCCGATGACCTGGAACATGGTCCACTTCGACGTGCAATTGGTTGGCGGAATAGTGTTACATCGTGGCCGCATCGCTGAGATGGCGACCGGTGAGGGCAAGACACTCGTCGCGACCCTGCCCCTCTACCTCAATGCGCTGACCGGGCGCGGTGCCCACCTCGTCACGGTAAACGATTACCTGGCGCGCCGCGATGCGGAGTGGATGGGACAACTCTACAATTTTCTGGGGTTGACGGTGGGCTGTATTCACCACGATCAACCGCCGGATGTGCGCCGCGAGCAGTACGCGATGGACATTACGTACGGAACGAACAGCGAGTTCGGGTTCGATTATTTGCGCGATAACGGCATGGCCACGACACGCGAGCAGCAGGTTCAGCGTGGCTATCATTATGCCATTGTCGACGAGGTGGATTCCATTCTGATCGATGAGGCGCGCACTCCTCTCATCATCAGCGGGCCGGCTACGGTCTCCACCCATCAGTATGATAAGTGGAAGCCGCTGGTTGATCAGCTCGTGCGCAAGCAGAACATGCTCTGCAACCGGATCGCGAGCGAAGCGCTGGAAGCATTCGAGAAAGGCGAAGTCGAACAGGGCGGCCTACTCATGTTCAAGGTTAAGCTGGGCCAGCCGCGTAATAAGCCGCTGCTGCGCATGATGGAAGATCCGGAAAAACGCCGGGCAATCGATAAAGCAGAGCTTTCTTTTTACACTGACTCGCGCAAAGAAGAATTATTCGCGCTAAAAGAAGAGCTCTTCTTTACCATTGACGAAAAATCGAACGAAGCGGACTTATCCGAGCAGGGCCGCGTCTTTCTTAATCCGGACGATCCGAACGCCTTTGTTCTGCCCGATTTGATCAGTGAGTTTACCGAGATCGATCTCGATCCGTCGCTGCCTCAGGAGGAAAAAGACCGGAAAAAAACGGAACGCCAGGAACATTGCGACGCCCAAGGCGAGCGGATCCATAACATCGCGCAATTGCTCCGCGCCTACTGCCTATTCGAGAAAGACGTCCAATACGTCATCGAAGAGAATAAAGTCGTCATTGTTGACGAATATACCGGTCGCAAAATGCCCGGCCGCCGCTGGAGCGATGGTTTGCATCAGGCGGTCGAAGCGAAGGAAGGCGTGCAGATCGATCGCGAGACGCAAACGCTGGCTACGATCACGATTCAGAATTATTTCCGGCTCTATCAAAAGCTCGCGGGCATGACCGGCACCGCCGAAACGGAAGCAGCGGAATTTCACGACATCTACAAGCTGGACGTCAACGTCATCCCGACCAATCGGCCGGTCGCGCGCAAAGATGCGAACGATCACATCTACAAGACCCGGCGCGAGAAATACAACGCTGTTATCAACGAGATCAAGGAACACCACGCCAAAGAGCAACCTGTCCTGGTTGGCACGGTAAGCGTGGAAGCGTCCGAGTTGCTCAGTCGCATGCTTAAGCGCGAAAAAATTCCGCACAACGTGTTGAACGCGAAGTTTCACATGCAGGAAGCCGAGATCGTGGCCCGGGCAGGCCAGGCCGGCACCGTCACCATTTCGACCAACATGGCCGGTCGCGGCACCGACATTAAGCTCGGGGCCGGCGTGGCCGACCGTGGCGGTTTATACGTCCTTGGAACGGAGCGGCACGAAGCACGCCGCATTGATCGACAACTGCGCGGGCGCTGCGCGCGCCAGGGCGATCCCGGCGCCTCGCGGTTTTATGTGAGCTTTGAAGACGATCTCATGCGCAACTTCGGCGCCGCTGATCGCATGACCAAGATCATGGAACGCTTTGGCTTGGAGGAAGGCCAGGAGTTGGAACATCCCTGGCTGAACAAGTCGGTTGAGACGGCCCAAAAACGCGTTGAACAGCGCAATTATCTGATTCGGAAACGGACGCTGGATTTTGACGACGTGATGAACAATCAGCGCGAAGTCATTTACACCTATCGGAACGACACGATCGATTCCGAGGAGCCGCGCCAGTTGATTTACGAAGTGATCAACGAAGCTGTTCCGGCGAAGGTGCGAGAGTACGTCGACGACCCTAACAACCCCGATTATTCCGGGCTGATCCATTGGATCAACACGACGTTCCCGCTCGGACTGACCAAGGAAAAGGCCCAATTCGAGACGCGGAGCATAGATGAAAACGCGCAGTTCTTGATCGAGCGCATCAAGGAAGCGTACGAACGCAAGTCGAGCCACGAAGAACCGGCTGCGGTGAAAAGCCTCGAACGCTACATTATCTTAAATGCAATCGATCGGCTCTGGCAGGAGCATCTTTATGCGATGGACGCACTCCGGGAAGGCGTCTACCTGCGCAGTTACGCCCAAAAAGATCCTCTGATCGAGTACAAGACCGAGGCTTACGACATGTTTGTCGAGCTCATGGCCAACATCAAAAACGAAGTGCTCCATAATCTTTTCCGCAGCACATCGAACTTGCAGGCATTCGAGAATTTTCTCGCCACGCTCCCGCAATTTTTATTGCGCGAACATGCTCCCACGTCGGCCACGGCCAACGCGCCGGCGCGCGCGCATCAACCGGTCGGGGCGATGGCCGCAGTCGGCGGCGGGAATGGAGATGGCGCCGATGAAGTGACCCTCGATCTGCCCATGCGCCGTTCCCTGCCTAAAGTCGGGCGTAACGAACCGTGCCCGTGCGGCAGCGGCAAGAAATACAAGAACTGCTGCGGCCGCTCCGCCTAATGTTTTACGCCGCCGCCCGGTGGCTTTATTCCCGGCGGCCATGGACAAACCGTGCCTCTCGGCGTGGAGCACTCGTAATTGCGCGTTTTCAGCAAGCGAATGTCGTCTGGGCTTGAATCGATCCTGCGATCGGCACAGGATCAGAGGATGAATACCCTGTCTGTCGTTAGAGTTCTCGTCGCCGGTCTAGTTGGATTATTGGTCCAGGGATGCGCCTCGTCTCCGAAAACCGGCGCCTCCGCGGTCGCTGGCGCGTGGACAAACTCGGTCAGAACTGTTTGGACACTGAATGCCGACGGAACGTTCGATGCCGATGTGGACCATAACGGGTCCCGTGATGCCTGGGGCAAATATACGGTTGAAGGCAATGTCCTCACGATGTGGCGCGTGGGCGGGTTAAATCCGAAACATTGCGACGGCAAAGGAGTTTATCGTTTCGTGCGCACGGCGGACACGCTTCAATTCACGCTTGTGAGTGACAGCTGCAAATTGCGCAAGCAAAACATGCTCATATACTGGCTTCTCAAATAGCTCTGTAGCAGTCGCCCTCTGGAGATGC
>JBEEGU010000271.1:0-7272 GCA_041167025.1 Verrucomicrobiota bacterium | reverse complement strand
ACGGTGGTTTTAAACCCCTCGACCGGCCGCACCGGCGTGCTGTTGGTGGTTATTAATTCCTCGATTTTCGAATTTTGCAACCGCGGGATCGCCATATCGACCAGAACCGCATGGGAGACGCCCGCGTAGATATTAAGCGCGCCGTTCTTTTTCAGGAGCTCCGCCGCCGAGGTCAACGTCCCGGCCGTCTCCGTCAAATCGTCCACCAGGAGGACATCATGGTCTTTCACCTCGCCGATCAGATAGAGCGCTTCGGTGCGAGTGGCGCTGCGGCGTTCTTTTGCAACGATGGCCAGGCTGGTACCGAGGGCGTCAGCGTAGGCTGAAGCCATCTTTAAACCCCCAAGGTCAGGAGATACGACAACGCTTTTACGGGTCATACGTTGCCTCAGATATTTGATCAGCACCGGAAGCGAGTAGAGGTGGTCCACCGGGATATCGAAGAAGCCCTGCACCTGCTGCGCGTGAAGATCCATGGTCAGGACGCGATTAACTCCCGAAGCATGCAGCAGGTTGGCTACGAGTTTGGCCGTAATCGGGACCCGCGGCTGATCTTTCCGATCTTGTCGTGCATATCCGAAGAAAGGAATGACGGCCGTAATCCGATCGGCGCTGGCACGGCGCGCCGCATCCACCATGATGAGGAGTTCCATCAGGTGCTCATTGGTCGGCGGACTCGTCGGTTGTACGATAAAGACGTCGCGACCTCGTATATTTTCCTCAATTCGGACGTAAGTCTCGCCATCCGGAAATGAGCTGATGGTCGCCTTTCCCAGCGGAACGCCAATGTACTTGCAAATACTCTCCGCCAGCTGCCGGTGAGCCGACCCGCTGAACACTTTCATTTCTGGTTGGAGCGCGAACATTCGAAAAGGGGGGCGTTAGATTAGGCGCGGCCAACCGCCGTTGGCAAACGAAGAATGCTCCCGGGACCGCTTGCCAATTGCGAAATATCCTCGAAAAGTACCTCCGTTCCGGCTATAACCCCCAATTCGTTCCATGACTTCCGCTGACGCGATCCGAGTAGATCGTCCCACGACCAATTCCAAACTGTTTGCGCACACCCGCTGGGACGCGATTCCTACGCTGGCTGGGCTGTTTCATCTTGTGTATTTCTTCGCGCTCTTCCTGCTCTACCCGCGCACACCGCTCTGGATCATGCTGATCCTCGGGTTCGTCTACGCTTTGATGATCAATGCGAACATCAACGGCGTCGGGCATAACTTCATCCACAATCCATTCTTTCGCTCGACGCTGCTCAACCGGCTTTTCTCGCTCGCTCAATCGGTCGCCTGCTGTTTTTCGCAGACCTATTACGATGCCGTCCACATGCAGCATCACAAAGGAAACGCCGATCGGCCCGATGAAAACGGCGAAACGATTGATTGGATTTCGATTTATCGACATGGCCACGAAGGCGAAGCGGAAAATCCCTGGAGTTATGTTTTCCTGAGCTTCTTTCGCGACAATCCGGCGACTATTCGAAAAGAACTGCGAAAGCGGGGTGGCGCAGATCTTCTTTGGGGAAACATTGAGCTGGCCGCTTTCGCGACCACGCTTTTGGTGATGTGCGTTCTTAACTGGCGCTACATGATTTTTTATTTCCTGCCTTTCTTTTATCTGGGCCATTGCTTCAGCTATCTAAATGGGTACTACCGCCATTACGGCGGAGATCCGGATAAACCGGTGGCGTGGGGCGTGAGCAGCTACGGAAGAATTTATAACTGGCTCTTTTTCTATAACGGTTACCACGCCGAACATCATTTCCGGCCAAAAGTGCATTGGATCCGAATGGAAGGGTTTCACCGGCAGATCGCTGATCTGCAAAAAGCTGAAGGCGTGCGCGTCATCAATCATGCGCACATGCTGGGATTTCTCGATCCGAACTTGCCCCCAAGGGGCCGGCGACAGGTCTCCGATTTGCAGAACGCCGCATCGTCTGCGCCCCAAGCTTGACCTTTCCCCGGCGCCGGCCTCGCACTGCGTCAGGTAGTTTGGTCATTCGCGCCCAAACCATTTTTTGAGAGGGGTTGAACGCGTCTTTACGCGCGCCACACAGTTCTCAAGAGAAATCGCCACGTCACAGTTCGTGGCCACATCGCTTATCGCCTGATCCGTGACTCATTTGACTCCTTCATCCGGCGAAAAACAAAAAGCGCGTTCCTCGCGGGAGTGTTTCATTTTCCTCCTCAGTTTTACGGCGCTTTCTTTGGTCGTTCTTGCCTTTCTCCACGTGCACGGAACCTACGTTTTCACCCCCGGCGCGCTTCGCTCAGAGTGCGGCGACTACAGAAGCAGCCAGCTGAACGTTAGGCGGATTTATACGGACTCAGCGTTTTTCTGAGCCAAAAGAAGCGCGAAGCTTCTCTTTTTTCGCGTCAGAATCTTCCCGTAAACGTCGAACATCGAGGGCTAATTGTTTTTGGAGAGCCGCGAGTTCTTCGGCATTTCCGGACATCTCAGCCTTTGTGATCTGATCTTTGAGGAAAACTTCGCGCTCGGCGATCCGGGCTTTGAAAGTCGAATCAACTTCCGCGAGCTGCTTTTTTTGCTCGTCCGTCAAAGAAACAGTCGGCGCGCCTTGCTGCAGCCGTTCCATCGCCAGTTCGTAGGCCGATTTCATTTCTTAAGCATAGGAAGAGTGCCATGGCCTGTCCAGAAGTGTGAAACACCCCGAGCGCAAATATTGTCATCCCGAGCGGAGCGAAGGACCTCACACAAGTTCGTTGATCATCCTACGGACGGTGGGAGACCCACACCGCCGAAGTGTGCTCCCTCATCCGTCTAACGCGGATTCGGGATGACAGCGTATATGCTGGCGATGTGTTGAAGACGCGCGGCGTGATCAACTGCGGATAATGGCGAATTGCGCCGTTGACCGGTCGTGACATTGCGTTCTCGAGATGAATTCCTAAGTTACCGCCTTCATGTCCCAAAAGATTCAGCTGATCAGCACCGACTTCGACGGCACTCTTGTGTGTCGCACGGGAGAACCGGCGCTGCATCTGCCGTGCATGGAGTTGATCCGCGAGCTGCAACGTGAGGGCACCGTCTGGGCCATCAACACCGGGAGATCGGTCGATCTTCTCGAATCCGGGTTGCTCGATTTTTCGTTTCCTTTTCGGCCCGACTTCATCCTTACGAGCGAGCGCGACGTATTTCGGCCGGGTGCTAATGGCAGTAAATGGGAGCCGTTTGGCGACTGGAATGCACGCTGTGCACGCGAGCATGCCGTGCTATTCACTTCTGCTTCCGCGGTTTTGACCGAGGTGATAGATTTCGTAAACCAAAGCACCAAGGCCCGTATCATTTATGAGGCGGAAGGTCCTGCGGGGTTGATCGCCACGAGCGAAGACGAGATGGATCGTTTGACCGAGTTCATCGACCGCGCCCGCGCCAAGCAGCCGCAGTTTCATTATCAGCGCAATACTGTCTATCTCCGCTTCTGCCATGCTGATTATCACAAGGGAGCAGCTCTGGCGGAGCTTGCGCGGTTGCTCGATGTGCCTCGTGAACGCATCTTCGCGGCGGGCGATCATTATAATGATATATCCATGCTCGATGGAAGATTCGCGGGCCTGCCCTCTTGCCCGGCAAACGCCATCGCGGAAGTAAAAGATGCGGTTAGGCTTGGTAGTGGATACGTCGCGGAAACCGAGTTCGGGGCCGGCGTCTACGAAGCCCTGCGACACTTCATTGAAACTTGAATCGCGGAACGGATCGTGGCGCCGTTAGGTGCGGATCATAATCGCCAGCAGGGCTTGCCGCCTGACGCGGGTGATCACGATCCCCGCACTTGTCATCCTGAACGAAGTGAAGGACCTCACCCACTTGCGCTGTGCACACAAAGTCTCTGTGTGATCAAAGGCCAAGAGGGAGTTCCCTCGCTTGCGCTCGGGATGACAACGCCGGGTAGCGCACCCTGTAGATGTGCCTATCAAAGAAAGGCGTGGCTACCCCCGCGCTGTTGTCATCCTGAACGAAGTGAAGGACCTCACCGACTTGCGCTGAGCACACAATGTTCTTTGCGTGATCAAGGATCGGGAAAGAGGTCCCTCGCTTGCGCTCCGGATGACAAATGGATGCGGCAGCGAACGCGCAAAGCGATTGAACGCTACATGCCCCGTTCAATCGCTCTCATCGGCAACCGCCAGTGCCAACGGAGCGTCTGCTTCCACTTTACCGGCAAAGCGGTTAGTCATGTAAGTGAGCAGCAGGACCCAAAATGACAGCGCGAGAGCGAATAGGGGGAACTGCAAAGCCAGCGGTAGCGCATAGATAATTGCCATGAGCGGAATCCACACCGCCCAGGTTGCGACCAATGTCGGCAGAATTTTGTCGCGGTAATGCCGCCAGGTAAAAAGTTCACGCACAGGTCGCAACGAAACCCCGGTGTTCTTCCATTCATAGGTCAGAACGCCGAAGGGCGCGGCGAAGAACGGATTGTAGCCGAGCTGATCGACGCAAATCTTCGCCGCAACCACCGGAAGGGTGACGACGTCGCCGAACCATCTCGCTTCGCCGCGATATAAAAGATCGACCAGTGATCCATCGAATCCCCACACCGGCACCGTGAAAAGTAAATTGCGAAGATTACGCCGGTTGAAGCGGCCCTGTTGAAAAAAGAGGACGACAAACAGCTCCGGAATCAACGCTCCCGCTGTGATCGATGCTAACAGGACGAAGGGCCAGCCATGCTCGCGTTTAAATGCGGCGAAGCGATTTAGCGCGTTCGAAATCGCCGGGCTCCAGTAGTAGCCGACGAGCAGCACGAGCATCATCGTCTGGATGATCAGTGCGGGCACCGCATTCGCTTTCGCGGCATCCCAGCCTATCGACAGCGGCGCGCGTGATTTCGTTTTGCGCGCGCCAAGCTCGTCCCTATTTCCGGAGCGTGATGGAGGGGAAGTTGCCACGGTCACGCGACCTTAAACACACGCGCCGATATGAGCCTGACCGAGAACCTATAATCTCACCAACGGACGCCTGCGCCCGCTCCGCCCGGTCCAGCGGTAGCGCTCATTGGCTCGTCGGAACTTTTTTCTCCCGGCACCGGAGTGTTGGCTATGGGCTTGGTGTCTTCCCTGGCTTCGTCGCTTGCACAGGCACCCAGCACCAGCATCGATGTCGCCAGCACAAATCGTCGTAAGGCAAACCATTTCATGCTCCGGATCATACTCACAACGCGACGATGTGCCACTCCCGGGACGCTGTTTGATGGGGTGCGGGCTTTCCCTTAAGTTCTTTCGTGACCGGCCCGGTTAACACCGACATCAAATCTTTGCACATGGAAGAGCTCAAGCAAAAGCTCAACGCGATGGGGCAACCTTCCTATCGCGCGGAACAAATTGCGGATTGGCTTTACCAAAAACGCGCCGAGTCCTTCGAAGCAATGACTGATTTGCCACAGACGTTGCGCCAACGGTTGGCTGGAGATTTTTCTTTCGATCGTTTGGAGCTCGTCCGCGTTCTCGGCTCTCACGATACTACCCGAAAATTTCTATTCCGTTTGACGGACGGAAATCTGATCGAATCCGTCCTGATTCCAGCATCTCCGGCACTTTATGGAAGTCGTTCCGACCGTCGGACTATTTGTATTTCAACCCAAGTCGGCTGCGCTTACGGCTGCAAATTCTGCGCAAGCGGTCTCGAGGGATTCTCGCGCAATCTGCGCAGCGACGAAATTGTCGAGCAGATCATCAGTGTGGAACGCGAGAGTGGAGAAGCGATCGACAACATTGTGTTTATGGGAATGGGCGAGCCTCTCGCCAATTTGAGTAACCTGATCGCGGCGATCCGGATCATTAACGCACCCTGGGGTCTCGGTGTGGGCGCGCGCCATATCACCGTGTCGACGAGCGGGCTGGCGCCCCAGATCAAAAAACTCGCGGACGACCCGATGCAGATTCGACTGGCGGTCTCGCTTCACGGCGCGACAGACGAAGTCCGCAACCAAATCATGCCGATCAATCGCCGCTATGATATCGAGGCATTGCTGCAGGCGTGTGATTATTACACTTCACGAAAAAAACAGCGCCTGACCTTCGAATACATTTTGATCGAGGGAGTCAATGATTCCGACGAGCAAGCTCACCTTCTCGCGCGGCATGTAAAGCGCTTGGACGCGAAAGTGAATTTGATCCCTTACAATCGAGTGGAGGGATTGTCCTGGACGCGGCCGTCGCGCAACCGACAGGAAAGTTTCTTATCGATTTTGCGCGGCCACGGAGTGGCGGCCACACTGCGTCGGGAAAAAGGGCACGACATCGAAGCAGCGTGCGGACAGTTGCGGTTACAAACGAAAAGAGAGCAATTGGCTTTGCCATAATTTCAGCAGGTCGGATTGATTCAAACCTGGGGCCACCACAGCCGCGCCCTCGTCGCGGAAAACTTTTGCGTGCGCGGGAAAGTGGCGTTTAGTCACTTCATGGCCGGCTTCGATCATGAGCCCGAGCGAGTCTGGGATGAATACGATTGGGAACGTTTTCTTCAGCAGCAAGACCACAAAACCGAGAAGTACATGGAGTTGCTCGAAAAGTATCTTGACGACCCGCAACGGGATCAAATTATCGCCCAGGAAATGGGATGGACCCAATTGCTCGATGCCAAGGATTGGAGCGCAGAAGTGGATGCTCTTCTTGAGGGCGAAACCGACGAAACTACCGGATCGGATTACGAAGAGGCCGAGACCCCCTCGGACACATTTGAGGATCATAGTCTCTACCGGGCCGCGTTCGCGCTGACTGTTTGGATCGATCAGCTCTTTGACCAGGATTCGTCGCTCCAAAACGAACCTGCCGCGGTAAAGCTGGCCACACACGCCGCTTTAGCCAGTGCGAAGCTCGCAGCCGCGTTAAGTGATGATGATGTCGACGAGCTGGGTATGACGATTGCGTATTTAAAGCGTGCGTTGAAGGCGATTACCATATCGATGGATGCCGCGACGCAACTCGTTGTGGACAAGCTAATTACCCCGACACAACATGCGGTGGTCCAGCAGCGGCTCTTCCAGGTGCGCGACGGCATTATCAGCCTAATGGGTGAATATCGCGGCGAATGGCGCCGCCGCTTCGGCAGCCGATAGCCAGGCTGTTGAATGAATTAGCCCCCCCTCCGTCTAAATATGCACACGGAAGCCACTCCGGCTCAAGCCGATGTATCGGAACTGGACCTGGTCAAACGATGCCAGGCAGGGGAATCCGAAGCATTCGACGAGCTGGTCACCCGCTACCGAACCCGCATATTTGGAATGATCTACAACATGGTACATAG
>JBEEGU010000270.1:0-16512 GCA_041167025.1 Verrucomicrobiota bacterium | reverse complement strand
ACAGGGTGTCCGGGATGTTTTGCCGGCGGCTGACATTACGGTCCTGCCCCTCGCCGATGGTGGGGACGGCACCGCCGAGGTCATTTGCGACGCTCTTGCCGGCCGTTGGGTGAATTGTCGCGCACACGATCCACTCGGTCGCGAAATAGACTGTCGTTACGTCCACGTCGACCGGTTGCAGCTCGCCGTCATCGAAATGAGCGAGGCCGCCGGCATGCGGCGATTGCCGGCGAAGGACCGCGACCCTCTGCGCGCGAATACGTTCGGTGTCGGTCAAATGATTCTGCATGCAGCGCGCTACGGAGCGCGCGAAATCATTGTCGGGTTGGGAGGAAGCGCCACGAATGACGGGGGTTTTGGAATGGCGCGAGCGCTCGGATATCGCTTTTTTGCCGTTGATGACACCCAGTTGCGAATTGCCGTAAGCAAGCTCGACAAATTGAAGGTCATTGAGAGACCAAGGCATCTTAAACTCCCCGCGATTGTCGCCGCGACCGACGTTCAAAATCCGTTGCTGGGCAAGAATGGATCTTCGGAAATTTACGGTCCGCAAAAAGGAGCGGATAATGCGGCGATCAAAGTCTTGGAATGCGCCCTCAAGAAATTCGCTGGAGTCGCCGCGAAAGAGTTCGGGGTCGATTATCGCGATCGTCCGGGTGCAGGCGCGGCCGGTGGACTCGGCTTCGGCTTAATGATGTTCGCTGGCGCGCTCGTCCGGCCGGGCTTCGACATCGTGTCCGAGATCGTCGGACTTGAATCAAAAATTCGCAATGCAGATGTAGTGATCACGGGCGAAGGGCGGCTGGATAAGCAAACACTCGAAGGGAAAACGCCTGCCGGCGTGGCCCGGCTGGCACGCAAGCTGGGCAAGCGTATTTTTGCGATTGTCGGAGAAGCGACAGAAGATATCGGGGCAGGGAAACTGTTCGATGGCGTTTATGAAGTGCGCCAAGCGGGAGTGACCCAGGCCCAATCCATCGAAACCGCGTCCGATTTATTGCGCAAACGTGGGCAGGAATTGGCGCGCCTGCTGGATGGGGGAACCGCCGCTGGATAACTCCGGACCGATTCGGCATGTTCCGACGGCTTTGCAATCCGAATATGATTCTCGTTCCGGCATTCGGTCCCTTGTGTTCAATCTTCCATCTCAGAAACCCGAATCTCCACTGCGTTGACAAGAATGAGATTTTATTCTGCGACAGTGTGACCGAATATAGCCCGCTTTGATGGATCATCTTCCGCCCCATGTAGTGACACCGTTTGTGTTTTCGGATCCAGCTGGTAAACGCTGGCCGCGGCTGCGTCTCGCGTTGGTTCTGGCCGGTGCCCTGTTTTTGCTCGCCACCGTCGTCTTTGTTCAAACCCTTTTCGTTGCACCACACATGAGTGTGCCCTTTTCGTTGCGGCAATTAAAAGGCCAGCTGAAGGCGCTGCAAAAGAAAAACCCCGCAGGCCAGGTGGCGACCAATTCACTACTCTGGCAAAAATTTGGAGCCGCTCGCCAGGCTGCAAAAAAATTGGCGGCTCCCAACTCTGCGCTTCCAGCACATCCGCGGAAAAAGACTCCGAACAATGAGGTACGGCTTGCCTTCTACACGAACGGCGATCCTTACAGTTACGCCTCGCTCGAACAGCATGCGTCGCAGATTACCCATCTTTGTCCGGAATGGATGTCCGTAATCAACGGCCTCGGTGAATTGCAGATTGATGCCGACAGCCGTCTGCCGAAATTAACTGCGAGCAAAGGGATCGCGCTGATGCCGCTGCTGACGAATCTTGTCGGTGACCGGTGGCAACCGGAGGCGATCGAAAATCTTGCCCATGGACCGGCAGATCGCCAGGAGCGTTTTATTGGCAATGTTCTCAACGTCCTGCGTAATGCCAAAGCCGCAGGCGTGGTCCTTGATTGGGAGCAAATCGACTCCGCATATAAGAAAGATATTACCGGCTTTATCGAAAAGTTCGCCGATGTGCTCCATCACGATCATAAGGAATTGTGGCTGTGCGTCCAGCCGGGCCAGGAACTCGATTACATAGATTTCGAGGCGATGTCGGAGAACGTGGATCGTTTTGTTGCTCTTCTGTTCGACGAGACTTCCGATATCGATTCACCCGGTGCGCTGGCCTCGCGAGCCTGGTTCGAAGGTTGGTTGCACGTATTATTGGAAGATGCCGACACCAGGCAATGGATCATCACGCTGGGTAGTTACGGGTACGATTGGACCGAAGGCGCGAAGAAGGCGGAATTAATCAGCTTTCCCGAGGCGATGAGCCGGGCGAGCAGCGCGGAAATCGACTCGGCCTGGGTGACTGCCCCGGATTACAATCCATTCTTCTATTACGCGGACGCCGGAAAAGTCCATTCAGTCTGGTTTCTCGACGTCGCTACCTTTTTGAATGAGTTGCGCGAAGTTCGCGAAGAGAAAGCCGGCGGCTTCGCCCTTTATCGGCTCGGGACGGAAGACACCGCGATTTGGGATTCGCTGAACGTATCTCGCGATTTCAAGATCGATAAGCAAACACGGCAGCTCTTGCAGGTGCTCAAAGGCACCGACACCATCACCGACGTAGGCGACGGAGAAATCGTCACCGTCGACGAAAACACGTCCGACGGGTTGCGGTCTCTGGCGGTCGACAAAGAAAATTATCTGACGGCCAACTACGTGAAGTTTCCGCAGTTTCCAACTCTGTATCACCAGGGTGCCGGTGGCGAGCATGAGGTCGCGCTCACTTTTGATGACGGGCCCGATCCGGAGTGGACCCCGAAAGTCCTCGATATTTTGAAAGCAGCCAATGTGAAGGCGGCGTTTTTCGTGGTTGGAGTGAACGCGGAGCATTACCCGGGACTCGTCCGACGCATCGTCGCAGAGGGGCACGAGATTGGGAACCACACCTATTATCATCCGAACCTGGCGTTGTGTTGGCCGGAGCACATCCGGCTGGAACTCAATGCCACTCAACTTTTGCTCGAGACGATTACCGGACGAGCAACGACTTTGTTCCGTCCTCCGTACGCCGCCGACACGAGTCCTTCGCGGTTAAGCGAGCTGACTCCGCTGCAAATTGCGCAGGACCTCAACTACCTCGTGGTCCTGGAGAATATCGATCCTCAAGACTGGGCACGTCCAGGCGCGGACATCATCCTGCAACGAATCAAACAGCAGCGGCGCGATGGCAGTATCATTCTTCTGCACGATTCCGGCGGTGACCGCTCCCAAACCGTCGAAGCCCTTCCCCAAATCCTCGATTGGCTGCACATCCGCGGCGACGTGGTCGTGCCATTGAGCACGTTACTGGGCACCACACGCGATGCGATCATGCCGCCGCTGCAGGAAAATCAAACCATGGCCCGGCTGGTCAGTAGTACGGGATTTCGAATTTTTCATGCGATTGAGGAATTTTTGTGGGCCTTCATGATTGTCGCCACCGGGCTCGTGGTGGTTCGGACGTTGATTGTGATTTGGCTCGCTTACCGTTTTCGACGGGAGCCGCGCAAAGAAGTGACGGAACCAGTCAGTGTTGTCATCGCGGCATATAATGAGGGCAAAGTGATCGCCGGCACTTTGGGCGCGCTTTTATTGAGCGACTACAAGGGAGAAATCGAAGTGATTGTTGTGGACGACGGATCGACTGACCAAACGGCTTCGGAAGTCGAACGCGCATCGCGCGGCGACGCGCGCGTGCGCTTGTTGCAGCAGGAAAACCGGGGCAAAGCGCGTGCCCTGCAGCGAGGTCTCGCCGCAATAAAACATGGCATCGTTGTTTTTATCGACGCGGATACTCAATGCCAGCGGGACACCTTGCCAAGATTGCTTGAGCCATTTGCAACGAAAGACATCGCAGCCGTTTCCGGTCACGCCAAAGTGGGCAATCTTCGGACGTTCATTGCCCGGTGCCAGGCGCTCGAATACACCTGCGGATTTAATCTTGATCGGCGCGCCTACAATCGGTGGAACTGCATCACAGTCGTGCCCGGTGCCATCAGTGCCGTTCGCAAAGACGCGATTGATCAGGCTGGGGGACTGAGTTTGGAAACAATGGCGGAGGATACTGATCTCACTCTTGCGTTGCACAAACAGCGACAACGCGTCGTCTATGTGCCGGGCGCAATTGCCTGGACCGAAGCGCCCGAAAGCGTGCGCACACTCGCGCGGCAGCGATCTCGCTGGGCCTACGGTACTCTGCAATGTCTTTGGAAACACCGGGACATGGTCTTCAACTGGAACTATGGCGCGCTCGGATGGTTTAGCTTACCCAGCGTGTGGTTTTTCCAGATCATTCTCGTCGCACTAACGCCAATGGTGGATTTGTTTCTCCTGTTTTCGCTTCCTTTTGGCGCATGGCGTGCCGTCCTGCCTTTCGTCATCACGTTTCTGGCCATGGACGTCATTCTGGCGACACTCGCTTGTATCCTCGAGCGCGAGAACATTCTGCGGGCGTGGCGCATCTTACCGATGCGGCTGATTTATCGCCCGATGCTTAGCTATTGCATTTGGAAGGCGATTTTCCGCGCGTTCAAAGGGGCGTGGGTCAGCTGGGGCAAACTCGAGCGCACCGCGAGCGTGCCTGTTCGCGCGTGATCTTGTTGTCTTGATGTCGCCTGTTCGTCGCGCTTTCCGGCCGGTAACGCTCATCGGCAGCGCAGCTCTTTTTCTGGCATGCTCATTTTTTTCCTGTCACAAACCGAAACTGGCGCCTGGGATCGACCCGAACGGGCCGGTTGAAATCGTCATGCCGGATCACGGCGCTAACACCGGTGCGTTTATGGATTTCGGTGACGAGGAAGATGATGTCTCGCTTGAAACCCTGGAAGATTTCGAGGCCATGGTCGGCAAACACCAGGCCATCATCGCGTCTTCGAGCTATTGGGGTGAGCAGAGTTTTCCGACGGAGAACCTGAATGTCATTTGGGGACACCGCTCGCTTCCGATCGTCTTTTGGTCACCGTGGGACAAACCTTATAATCAAAACCACGGACCTGACCGCTTCAGTTTGAACAATATTCTCGCGGGCCAGTGGGACGCGTACATCGATCGATGGGCCGACGCGGCCCGCCAATTCGGCCACCCGTTGATCGTGGCTTTCGGGGTCGAGATGAACGGCGATTGGTTTCCTTGGTCGGGCGCCTACTACGGAGCCGACGATTGGGACGATGACCACGATGACTGGAAAGGACCGGAACAGTTCAAAGCGACTTATCGTCACGTCGTCGATCGCGTCCGCGCGCGCGGCGCTAACAACATCAAATGGATGTTTCACACCAACAACTATTCCTATCCGCTCGACACCTGGAATTTTGCCCCCGCCTATTATCCCGGGCCCAGTTACGTCGATTGGTTAGGCTTGAGCGTTTACGGCCAGCAGTTCAAGGATGAACCTTGGGCAAATATTCCGTCACTGGTCGACTGGCCATATCAGGAAATGTGCGGCTTAGATCCAAACAAACCGATCATGATCGCGGAATGGGCCACCGGGGAATTTCCGCGCTCGGGAAATAAGGCTGCCTGGATAAAGGAAGGCTTGGACCTGTTCCGAACGCGTTACCCGCGTGTCAAAGCTGCTATTTACTGGCACGAACGCTGGCAAAACACAGATCAGTCCTACAGCAATCTGCGCGTCAATTCCTCGGTCGAATCGCTTGACGCTTATCGCGCAGCGGTGGCACATCCTGACTGGCTCGAGAACCTGATGTTGCGGGCGATCCCAAAGAAGAAATAACACCGGCGCCGCGGATCTGTAGTCGACGCCCTCTGGGCGATGCGTTGCGCGTATGGCTATCACATGCCCCGCGCTTCGTAGAGCGAAGCGTCTACAGAATCAATTTGTGCCCGTCGGAATCTTCTTCTGCAAATCAAGAATGATTTTCCAGACACCCGCTCGATCGATCTGCCAAACCGTAAGATAATAGCCGGACTCCAGCACGGTGCCGCGTTCGCTGGAATATGCCCCATAGCGATACGCGAGATCGCTCGATGCGCTTATGCCGGAGCCAGCACTGTTCCGCGTGATTTTGGAGTGATCAGCGTCGAGCAGAGCTTTCGCCGCATCTGCACCGACCGCTGGAAATGAATCCTCACGAAAAACTCGAACATCATGACTGGCCGCATCAAGCACGGCCGGACCGGCATTGGTTCTCAGGGCGCGCTCGAAAATTCCCTCCTTTTGGGCGAGCTGCGACGCGCCGCTTGGCGTCGCATTCGGCGGGGAAAGTTGAACTTCTGCGACGGCCTTGGCCGGCTTTGGGTGATCGATGCCGAAATCGAGCACAACTTTCCAACCGCCATCTGCCTGTTTTTTCCAAATTGAAACGAATTCTCCAAAAGCGACGGGTGTTGGTTCGGCGGCGGACTTGCTCAGTTGCCATGGTCCGGTCGTGATCCCCAGATCGGCTGCAGCGGAAATGGTCGCAAAAATGGGCTGCCAGGCCAGCTTTCGTCCCTTCTCTTCGTATTTGGCGTAGGCGGCTTTCCCGTTGGTCGGCCCTGGAACGAAGACAACCGAGTCGTCGGCGAGAAATTGTAAGAATGAATCGTTTATGCCGCGTTCGCTCGTGGTGCGGGCGAATGTTTTTTCCGATTCAACAAGCGCTTGGAGGTCGGACGAGAGTGAGTCCGCTCGGACAATAAGCGCTGCTCCCGTCAAAAAAAGAGCAGATAAAATTTTGAGTCTATTAGACAAAATACGCATTTGGCGGCGTCTGCATCATGAAAGACCGTGAAGAGGTCATGGAGAATGTCGCCATCGATGAAAATTGGAAAGTCTGTTTTTCTCAGCAGGGGCCAGGTTTGCTGCTGTTCGCGCGACAATGGGTCCGCTCGCGAGCTGACGCGGAAGATATTGTTCAGGAAGCGTTCGTCCGATTTTGGCGGCGAAATCATAACATCGAAAATCGTGCATTGCTTTACGCCACTGTCCGCAGTGTCGCGCTCGATCTCATCCGCCGGGACAGCCGTCGCGCCCGCCGCGAGACCGAGGTTTTTTTGGAAAGCGATCAGTCGACCGAGCCTCATTTTGAGGCAGGCGATGAATCTCAACGCGTTGTGGCGGCGGCGGTCGATCAATTGCCGCACGAACAACGCGAGGTGTTGGTCATGAAAATCTGGAACGAACTCACTTTTGCCGAGATTGGGCAAGCGCTCGAGATCTCGCAGAACACGGCAGCCTCCCGGTATCGCTACGCATTGGCCGCCTTGAAAAAAAGTTTACCGCTGCAATGAACGACTTTTCAGATCTGGAGAATAAACTGAAAGCCCTGCGGCCGGCTTCGCCCAGCGCGGATTTGTTGTCACGCCTGGAAAAAGCGATGACCGAGGAAAAAGGCGAAACGCCATCGGACTATAAGATCGTTCGCCCTGATCGCTTTCAGATCAACTGGGCATTTGGACTTGGTTTGGCCGCAGCCGCTGTGTTGCTGCTTGTCGTTCGCGTCAATTTCCGGCCGCCTCATGATACGTCCAGGCTTGCCGCAATCTCCCCGGCACCGACGATTGGATCCGTCGCCCCAGCACTGCGCAATGCCTTTATCCCGTCAGGGGCGACACAGGTTGTTTATCATACGCGTGACGAAGGATTGCTTTTTCCCGGCCTCGCCGAGGAACCAGTCCGCCGCGTTCGCTCCCGCACTCGCGAGACATTGCAATGGCATAACCCGGCGACGGGAGCTTCGCTGCGTGTTTCGTATCCGAGCGAACAAGTGCAACTCATTCCTGTCGCGGGCCAATGATTTCAAACCACGAATTCGAGTCAGATCAACCGTCTGCTTCGAAACCTTAACCAAAAAAACAATGAGAACAAAATCGATGATAGTCCTGATCGTTGCCGCGCTCCTGCCCTTAGCAGGACTGGCCTACGCGCAACCTAATCCGCCCGTTGGTCCGGTGCCGCCCGCGCCGCCCGCTCCCCCAGCCCCATCCAATCACCATGATAGAATGCCAAAAGAGCCGATGATCTTTCTCGGGGTAGAAAGCTCACCCGTGCCGGCGGTCCTGTGCGACCAGATGAATTTGCCGAAAGGTTTCGGCCTGGTGGTCGACTATGTCGTTCCGGACAGCCCAGCCGCGGCGGCTGGGGTTCAGCAGTCTGACATCCTCAAGATGTTGAACGACCAGATTCTGATGGAACCGAATCAGCTGCGAAAGCTTCTCCAGAGTTTTCCCGACGGCACAACCGTTACGCTGACTGTTCTTCGGAAGGGTCAGGAACAGAAAATCACGGTCAAACTAACGAAAAAGGAAATGCCAAAGCGCCATGCCTTCAATCCCGGGCACGGAGACGATTTCGACTTCGATTTCAACATCAGTCCCGATATCGGCAATCTTGGCAATATCGGCAACCTCGGCAATCTCAGCGATCTGAAAGAGAAGCTTCAGGACATGAAGGAACAATTGAAAGATCAGGCCGCCGCGCGCCGCGACATGATCCACGAAACAGTAATGAAGGCGCATGAAGAATCGTCGCGAGCACGCGAAGAAGCGCGCCGTGGAACCGGACAAATTAAGATCACGAATAACGGACAATCCGGATTGCAGACTACCAAAATCGACATCGGCAAAGCACAGATCGTTTTTTCCGATGATAAAGGCGAGCTGCGAATCGAGACCCTGGACGGAAAAAAGATTCTGACGGCAAAGGATCCAAAGGGGCTTTTGCTGTTCAGTGGTCCGGTCGAAACACAACAAGATCTCGACAAGGTGCCGGCGGAAGTGCGCCAGCGTTATGAGAATCTGCAACAGCGCGACCTTCCCTCCGTTGTCTCGTCTAACGACTCCGAAGAAAACGACGAAGAAGATTCCTCGGACATGGATTCTGGAGACGATGACGAGGCAACGCCTTCAGCCGAGCAAGTGTCGATTTCTCCTCAGCTTTTCCCGCGCAGCGCGTTGACGTTCCGAACGATCCTGATTTGAGGCAGAACTCCGCCGAGCTTCTTAACCTGGCTTGGCCAGCCGCTCGGCGGAGTTTGTTCCCGCGCCGATCGTTACGGCATCGACCATCTTTTAGAGGACTTTTGTCCCAGGTGGAGCGGCTGAACTGAGCTCTCGGTTACCGCAGTGGCATGTTACTCCGTCCGCAACGCCTGGATGGGATTTACCAGAGTAGCGCGTCGTGCCGGTAACACACATGCCACTAGCGCAACCGTCGCGAGTATTGTGGTGGCTGCGGCAAGTAACACCGGGTTTTGGGCAGAGACTTGATACAATTGCGCGGCGATTAGTCGACTGAGCGCGAACGTGGCGACGACGCCTACGGCTAGTCCAAAAAATACTGGCGTCATTCCCTGGCTGACAACGAGTCGCAGAACGTCTCTCGCTTGCGCGCCCAACGCCATGCGCACGCCGATTTCTCCGGTGCGTTGTTCAACGGTGTAAGCGACTGCTCCGTAAATCCCGATCATCGCTAACAACAGCGCGATGCCTGCAAAAACAGACAAAAGCGTTACGGTCAATCGCTGTTGTCCAAGTGACGCGCCCGCCACCGCCTTCATCGTCGTCGGTTGAATCACCGGCAGTTGACTGTCGATCCTGCTGAGTGTGCCGCGAACCATTTGCTCGATCGCTTCGGGCGGAAGGCTGCTCCGAACGGCGACATTCAAGAATGGAAAAGCCCGCTGTTGCACCGGCCGGTAAAATTCCACTTCGTCGGATTGATCGAGTCGGACGAAGCGAATGTCGCGGACCACGCCAACAATCTCGATGAGTTGGCCAGTACCGTTGTTCGTCCCGAAAAGCATTTGGTGCCCGATTGGATCTTCGCCGGGAAACAGGCGCTTCGCTGTTGCTTGACTGATCAAAACGACGAGGGGTCGGTCGGCGGTGTCGCGCTCTTCGATATCGCGTCCGGCGACGAGCTGAATTTCGAACGTTTTCAAGTATCCCGGAGAAATGCTATGCATGTTTCCGAGCGGTCTTTGATTGACCGGCGGCGGATTCTTGTCAGCGCGTGCATAAGGCGAGCGCGACAAGGCGCCGCCGAGAGGAACGTTGTCACTGAGGGCAACTCCTTCAACCCCGGGCGCGGTCTGAAGTTCTTTTTGGAAATGATCGGCAAAGCCCGTGTAAGCCGGCACGTCCGGATAACGCGCCGGTGGCAAACCAATACCCGCAACCCAAATTTGGTCGGTTCTAAAACCGGAATCTTGCTGGCTCAATCGAAAGAAACTCGTGATCAATAGCGCCGCGCCCGCGAGGAGAACGACGGACAAGCCGACCTGGAGAGCAACAAGGCCGCGGCGAATGCGGTGATGTCCGGGACTTCCACTTACGGAACGTCCGCCATCCTTTAAGCCGTTCACCAAATCGGAGCGTGAACTTTGCCAGGCGGGGTATGCGCCCATTGCCAGGCCAGTCAAGGTCGATAACGACAACGTGAATAAGAGCACCGGCCAGTTGAGCGCGGTCGATATCTCAATCGGAACATTTTGGCCCGCGAGTTTTGGGATAAGCGGCATCAGCCATTCGGCTAATCCCAGACCGATGATCCCGGCGAAAACGCTCATCAATGTGCTTTCAAGGACGAACAATCGCACGATACCGCTGCGCGACGCGCCGAGCGCGACGCGCAGTGAAATTTCCCGACGCCGGCCGGTGAAGCGGACGAGCAACAGATTTGCGACGTTGCTGCATGCGATCAACAACACCAAACAGACTGCGGCCAGTAGTGTGAGAAACGCCGGGCGCAAATTTCCGGTCGCATCTTCCGGGGCGGTGACGAGCACCGGCGCCCAACCGCTGTCGGCTTTTTCGCCATTTTGCGCGCGGTAGCTTTCCTGCACTGCAGGTAACGCGGCCCGGGCTTGTTCCAGAGTTACTCCCGGCTTCAATCTGCCGATTGCGCGCAAGAAACTCACCCCGCGCATAATTAATTCCTTCGAAAGTCCCGGCGGCTCAAACGGCTTCACCGTATAGATTTCGCAGTCAGGCCCGAACCACGAGATCGGCATTGTCGGGATGACGCCGATAACGGTTGTAGCGACGCCGTTCAACGTAAGATTGCGACCGACCACTTGCGGATCGCCTGCCAGTTTGCCGCGCCAGAAATGTTCGCTAATCAACGCCACGTCGGCTTTTCCTTCCTCTTCCGGAAGGAACAGTCTGCCGAGAATGGGACGCACGCCGACCAGGTGAAAATAGTTCGCGGTTACCATGGAACCGTTGAGTTGAACCGGATCGCCAAGGTCGGTAAGAATGAATCCGGTGCCCGCATCCGCCGCTAATTCGGAGAACACTGTTTGGCCTTCACGATAATGCGAGAAGCGGGGAACGCCGAACGGCAACTGTTGCAGGTTGCGCTCCTTCGCTTCACCGTAAATGCGGATAATTCGCGACGGGTCGGTAAACGGCAGACCGCGCAGGAAGAGATTGTCGATCAAACTAAAAATGGCCGTGTTCATCCCGATACCGAGGGCGAGAGTGATCACGGCCAATAGCGTAAAACTTGGAGATTTTAGGAGTTGGCGCAGGGCGAAGCGGAGGTCGTTCATAGCGACGGGGGTTGGATTATGGACTAGATGTCAGGATTAATTTGGAGTCATTCGGTTCGCAGAGTGATGACCGGATCGACGCGCGCAGCGCGTCGCGCTGGTAACCAGCAAGCAAGCACCGCGGTGCCGCCAAGAAGAGCACTGATCCACAAATAGAGCGCTGGATCGCCGGCATTGGCTTCGAAGAGCAAGCTTCGAATCAGACGCGATAGCACAAAGGCGGCGGTCAAACCCAGGAGTAATCCACTGACGAGCAGGCGGATTGCCTGCCGCAGCATCATGTTCGAAATCTGGCTACGACGCGCGCCCAGAGCGAGGCGCACTCCGATCTCCCGGGTGCGCCGGAGAACGTTGTAAGCCATCACTCCGTAAAGTCCGACCAATGCCAACGAAAGCGCGAGCAGCGCAAAAGTCGTGAGCAGAAAAGACATTAATCGAGGCGTCGACCACGTTTCGGCAAGACGATCCCGCATCATTTGCAATTCGAAAATGGGTTGCGACGGATCGAGCGACGCCACGAGGAGCCGAAGCGTTCTTTCCAAACTTTCTGGCCGCAAGGAAGTGCGAAGCAGAAGCACGAGGCCCGTTGACGGCACTTGTGCCTGTGGCAAGTAAGCCTGGGGCAGAATCGTGGTCTCGTCGAATCCATAGACTTTCAAATGCGGGACGACTCCAATGATCGTTCGCATTTTCCGGCCTTTGTCGTCCGTTTGCATCCGGATGCGTTTCCCGACAGGATTTTTTCCGGGAAAATATCGGTCCGCCATCAACTGGTCGATGATAATGACGGGTGGAGCGTCTTTGGTATCCTGCGCAATAAAACTGCGACCGCGCAGGAGCGGTGTTTCCAGAGTTGCAAAGTAGTCGCCCATAATCACCGACATCTCCGCAGAAGGCAGCTGAGCCGGCGGCGGCTCCGGTGCTCCTTCCGGGAGGAAAGTGGTCTGCCAGCCGGTCATCAATGGAGGATTCGAACCCACTGCGACTCGCTGCACTCCCGGCAGCGCCCGAAGCTTCTCGAGGAGCGCGTTTGAAAATGTGATCAGCCTGGTCTCGTCCTCATACGCCGGGCTCGGAAGATCGACCCGCGCGGTTAGCAGTTCTCGCGGCTCGAACCCGAGCTGGAGGGCCATCGCTTTAGCAAAGCTTCTTAATACCAGTGCCGCTGTACTCAGCAGAACTAACGTGAGCGCGACTTCAACGATAATGAGCATCTCTCGAGAACGCCGTGCCGCGGGCGCATCTGAAGTGCCATGCGCGCCCGCCTTGAGAGCGACTTGAGCGTCCGCATGCGACGCATGCCATGCTGGCCAAAGACCGAAAAGCACACTGGTCACAACCGCGAGTCCGCCGGTAAAAGCCATCACCCAGCCGTCGAGACGCGTTTCTTGAAAACGTTTCACGTCCGCCGGTGAAAGCGCCACCAGCAAATCTCGACTCCAGACTGCCAGCAAGATGCCGAGCAACGCGCCGACGATCGCCAGGACCAGACTTTCAATCAACAGTTGTCGGGTAATCTGCCAGCGCGTGGCTCCAATCGCGATGCGAATAGCGAATTCGCGCGAACGCGTCGCCCCACGAGCGGCGAGTAGGTTCGCCAAATTTGCACAACCAATGAGCAGGACGACAGCCACCGCACCAAGCAGCAGGAGTAAACTCGCCCGATAACTGCCAATCTGGTTTTCCAGCAATCGGGTCACCTTTACTCCCACTTTTGTGTTGGAATCCGGATAACTCTGGGCGAGCTGCCCGGCGATCGTGTTCATTTCGGCTCGTGCTTTTTCAAGAGTCACGCCGCGCTTCAACCGTCCCCATCCGTACAATCCCGGGTGGTTATCCCGAGATTGCCAGCCCGGGTTGTCCGTTCGTCGCACCAAAGGAAACCAGACCTCGACCGTTCGCGGCGAAAACATTTGCCGCGGCATGACTCCGATCACGGTATAAGGCTGATTGCCAAAATTGAGAGTGCGCCCCAAAACCGTTGGACTTCGCTGAAAAATTCGTTCCCACAACTTGTCGCTGATCACCGCCAGCGCCGGGCCGCCCACTCGATCCTCTTCCTCCGTGAATACCCGTCCAATTTGAGGCGATAAACCTACCGCTTTGAAAAAACTGGCGGTGACGAGCGCTCCTGACACTTGTTCGGGATCGCGATCCGGCAAACCGCTCAAGTTGAACGACTCTCGCCGTGTCGCTCCCAAATGTTCGAAAACGGTGTTTTCCTTTCGCCAATCGAGGTAATCCGGGAACGAAACTGAAATGCTGGGCTGGTTCGCATCCGTTTCGTTAACGATCATGAGTCGATCGGGATCCGGGTAAGGGAGAGGCCTAAGCAGGACTGCGTTTACGACACTGAAAATCGCGGTGTTTGCTCCCATACACAGGGCGAGGGTGAACACAGCGATCATCGTGAATCCAGGAGTTTTGAATAGCTGCCGAATCGCGAAGCGCAGGTCATTCATGGGTGTGGGTTGGCGAGTAGAAGAGGCGGTTCTGCCAAGAAATCTTAACGCGAACTGTTCGTGGATCTGATGACAATATTCCCTGCGCCTGTGCGAAGAGTGAGCGCTTTGCCGCCACCGTTGATGGTGCCTTGCAAGCCATCGCGGCCGGCCCGCTCAGCGGTGACCGGAAGTTCACTGGTGACATTGCCTTCGCTTGTTTCCGCGCTCAGATTCAGGCGCGCGTCCGGTGGAATCGTGACTTCGATTTTGCCGGCCGAGGTTTCCAATTGCACGTCGCCAGCAAATGGCGCGGGCACTGTTGCCGAAATGGAACCGCCGGCAGTTTCGCTGACGAGTTTACCCCGAATATTTTCCAGGTTGATCGCGCCTCCGCCGGTTTCAACGGTCGTGTCACCGCTGAAATTCCTGACCACAATGGATCCTCCCGAAGTGCTTGCGTTCAAGGTTCCGCTGCCGGACAACGTGCTGATTTTCCCGCCGTTTGTGCTGACGTTAAGCGCGCCATCGCAGGCTTCCAGCACGATATGACCTCCACCGCTGGTTGCTTTCAATGGTCCGCGCAAGCGCGAGAACTTCAGATCGCCTCCGCCAGTTTCCGCTTTGCACGAACCCGACGTTTCTGCAGCCGTTATCGCACCACCTCCGGTTTGGAGATCAGAGCTGAGTTCGCCTGGAGCGCGTATGACATAACGAGCTTCCGTCTTCACGTGCCCGGACCAATCCCACCTGGAACCGCGGCGCTCATGTCGTGCTCGGACGACGATTGTGTCTCCCTCCCGTATGACCTCGATCGGCGACGATGCGACGTATTCTTTTTCTTGCGCTTCAGTCGACGCTTCGATCTTTCGATAGGCGCTGATCGTAATCTTATCATCGGGGCCATGCGCCAGATCGATCGTTCCAAAGTCGACGTCGACGATCAGCTTGGCGCCTTTCCCGAGATCAAAGCTTTCTTCAACGCGCTGTTCGGTCGCAGCGCAGGCCGGCCACGTGACCAAAAGCAAAAGGAAGATGCGGAATAACATACTTGTGGCGCTTGCTCGCTTTGCAGGCTGTGTGCCACTGTGCAGAAGATCACCTAAAGGTCTGGAATCAAATAACTTGAGTCAAAGACGAGAAGCGTGAATTCCCATGTTATTTCCCAGCCGCGGGACCGCACCATCCCAAATCTGGAACAACTGGCCCGCCACAAATCGTCAAACCAATGAGATCACGGGCGCGCGCGAGTTTGTCCTCGGCTCGACGTCGATCTTCGAGCGAGCCGAGTGCAGCGTAATGTCCCGGAAAACCGAATAATCTTAATAGGCGCCGCGGCCTCTGACATCGCGGGCCGTTGCGACATTCAGGTTATGAGCGGTTCCTTCTTTACTGGTCCGAGTGGCAGCACAATTTTGTTGAACAATTCATTGAGCACCTGAGCGAGCCCCGCGTAAATCGCCGAGAAGCCGCAGGCAATTCCTTCATAGCCGGTGGCATGTTTGAAACCAACACTCGCGTCTGTGAAATAACCGATCGCGAGCATGAAGAATAGAATCGTGAGGGTCCCGAAAACAACTTGCAAGGCGCGGTTTAGCCGGAAGGTGCCCAGAAACATCACGCCGGTGAACAGTCCCCAGATCGCGAGATACGCAGCCATTGCTGTGGCGGTGGAAGGCGCGCCCAATCCGAGTTTGGTGAATATAATCAGAGTCACGAGAGACAGCCAAAACAAGCCATACGAAATGAAGGCGGTAGCGGCGAACGTATTATTTTTCTTCCATTCCATGATGCCCGCGATAATTTGCGCGACACCGCCGTAGCAGATTCCCATCGCCAGAACCATGCTGTTAAGTTCGTAGTAGCCGGCATTATGCAGGTTTAGCAAAACGGTGGTGATGCCAAAGCCAAGGAGGCCTAAAGGAGCTGGATTCGCAGTGGTATCCTTGATTTGGATGGTGGATTCATTCATATGCAACTGGATCGGTCTATAGAAGAACGCTTACGATTGATAGTCTATTTCGCGTTTGATCACAGCATCATGAAGATGAATCCAGCACGGAGCGCGGCAGTAGCGACGCATCTGATTCTCCGACGCAATTTCGGCCCCGTGAATTTCCCGGCCCATTAGCATTGTTTAACCCATGAAGTGCCAAACCGCGATCGTGAGATTCTTCGCTTCCCTCCGGATAACGCGCTTAGTTTTGTTTTTTGTTCTGACCACACTTTGCGCCGTGGCAAATCTTTGCGCACAACCCTCGCCATCATCACCCAGTTCTTCACCATCACTCGAGCAACGCGTCGCTGATCTTGAAGCTTACGTTAACAATTCCGCGCGAGGCGCGGACGCGGCCAACGCCCAAATGACTTCTACGATCGCGGGACCGGGACCAGGCCACAACGCGTGGATCATGACCTGCGCCGCGCTGGTGTTGTTTATGACCCTGCCGGGATTGGCACTTTTTTATGGAGGTCTCGTCCGCGCAAAAAATGTCCTCTCGATCCTGGCGCAATGTCTCGGTATTGCCGGGTTGGTTGCGATTCTGTGGTGGGGTATTGGCTATTCTCTCGTCTTCTCACGGGGATGTCCTT